>CBFDBF010000067.1:0-7486 GCA_965602975.1 uncultured Gammaproteobacteria bacterium
CTAAACATCGTCTCCACCAGTTACCATGATCTGAGCACCCTAGAGAAAGAGAGGGAAAAGGGCGGTATTCTCTCCTCTATTATCGGCTCTGGTGATGGCCGAATAGCTCGAGCCAAGAAGGCATTTAGCAACGTGATAAACAATGTAGATCAGATAATAGAGTCCCTGCTAGAGCTAACCACCCTCTATCTCATCGCATTTCTCATGCAGATACTAATTCTACCCCTGGCGATACTCTGGCTGCTGCTGCGACTCCTGCATCGCCCGATGTTCCGCACCTTTACCACCAACTGGTTTGCTCAAGAGCAGATCACTGTATCGTCGGAATCGAGCTAACCCCCCATATCCGTCCCACCACATCTCCAGCACTGGCTCCGATCTGTTTGGCAAATTTATCCAGCCAATCCTTACTAGGGGTGTAGTCCACAAGTTTTTCTGCCTTGATCAGCTCTCTCGCTACATAGCTGCTACTACCGATACCATCTGCCAGCCCCAGTTCGACGCTCTTTTCACCACTCCAAAATAGCCCACTAAACATCTTGCTATCACCCTTCAGCCGCTTGCCGCGCCCCTCCTTGACCACATCGATAAACTGCTGATGAATTCCATCCAGCATCCCCTGTATATGTTGGCGTTCAGACTCCTTGACCGGAGAGAATGGGTCCATGATCGCCTTGTGCTCACCCGCCGTCATCAGCCGACGCTCTATCCCCAATCGCTCCATCCCATCAACCATGCCAAAGCCATTCATCAACACACCGATAGAACCAACTATGCTCGCCTTATCTACATAGATCTCATCTGCCGCAGCCGCAATGTAATATCCACCGGAGGCACACATATCCATTACCACTGCATATACTGGGGTCTCTGGATGTTTCTTTTTTAGACGCTGGATCTCGTCATTGATGTAACCCGACTGTACCGGACTCCCACCGGGACTATTGATGCGGATGATCACACCCTTGGCATTCTCATTCTTAAATGCTGCACGCAAACCAGAGATAACATTGTCTGCGCTCGCCTCTGCTCCATCCATGATAATGCCACTCACATTAACCAGTGCCGTATGCTCCCCCTTCTCAGCTATACCCATCTCTGTATCCTTGGGAATCATCAACCAGATAAACACAAACAGGTAGGCGAAAGTAAGGAATTTAAAAAAGATCCCCCAGCGGCGAGTATGGCGCCTCTCTTTAAGTGAAGATAGGGCCAGCTCTTCGACCAGTTTACGCTCCCATCCAGCCGCTCTCTCTTGTTCTGCGTAATCCATAAATAAATCCCGTCTAAATGTTATACCGATTGAACCGTGTCCAACCAACCAAGAATATCACCAACAGCATCAACACAAGCCAGCGGTGAGTGTTGTAGCAGCCTCTCACGCTCATGCGCACCATAACTTACCGCCAAGCTGTGGGCGCCAGCACTACTGGCCATATGCATATCCCACTCAGTATCACCAATCATAACAGTTCTATCTGCATCTACCCCCAACTCATCCATAAGCTGTAGCAGCATCTCTGGATCCGGCTTTGATTTTGTCTCATCCGCAGAGCGGGTAGCATGAAATAGCGGCCCCAGAGAGGTCTGTTGTAGCACCTTGTCTAATCCGACGCGCCCCTTACCGGTAGCAACTGCCAGCAGATATCCGCGCCGATTAAGCTCCTGTAGAAGCTCCTCTGCTCCAGAGAAGAGTGGTGAAGAGGGGCGATCCTGATGTAGAAAGTGGTAGCGATAACGCTCTACTACTGCCGCAACCAACTGCTCATCACTCCCAGGAAACATAGCTATGACCGACTCATACAACCCCAACCCAATAATGTTACGGATGCTATCATCGCTCGGCAACTCCAGACCCAGATCAACTGCGGCGGCACGCACACACTCAATGATGGTCGCCTCAGAGTCCATCAAGGTACCATCCCAATCAAACACCAACAGGGTAAACTTGCTCTTCATCATCTCCTCAGTTGTTGTAAAAGCTTCTCTAAAGAGGGCTCCAGTGGCGCCCTGAACCGTATCTCTTCGCTCTCCCCTGGCCAGTTAAAGGCGAGCGACTCAGCATGTAGAAACAGCCGTTTCAGGCCCAACTCTCTGCCCTGCGCGGCAGACCTCTCATCCCCATATTTGGTATCACCCAAGATGGGGCTACCCAGATGTGCAAGATGCACCCTTATCTGGTGGGTACGTCCAGTCATCAACCGTGCCTCCAACAGGGTGGTTCCAGATAGATGCTCTCGTACCCTAAAATGGGTAAGCGCAGATTTTCCATCTGGATTCACTGTCACCAACCGCTCACCACTCTTCAGCTGGTTCTTTAGTAGAGGGACATCTACCTTTACCCGCTCCTGCTCCCAACCACCTGCGACCAGAGCAACATACCGCTTATCGACCCCTCTACCTCGCAAGAGTTCATTCAAACTTCGCAAGGCGCTACGTCGCTTGGCAATCAGCAGGCAGCCAGAGGTGTCCCGATCCAGGCGATGCACCAACTCCAGCTGTTGCTGCTCTGGCCGCAGCAGCCGTAGCGCCTCGATAACCCCATAACTTAGCCCACTACCGCCATGCACCGCTACACCTGAGGGCTTATTCAGCACCAACAGACGCTGGTCTTCGTATATGATAGCTCGCTCCAGCCGCTCCAATAGCTTGGATCCGGGCCGCACCACTCCATCCCGTGTAGCTACTCTAACCGGAGGAATACGCACTACATCCCCCTCCTGTAACTTATAACTGGCCTTGATGCGTCCCTTGTTCACCCGCACCTCTCCCCGCCGCAGGATACGGTAGACATGACTTCTAGGGACACCCTTAAGTGTGCCCAGAAGAAAGTTGTCGATACGCTGCTCCACCCTATCAGCCTCAATCGTCACATGCCTTACGGCCGGAGATCTCTCTCTATTTTCTGTCATAACCACGTATGATACAGCTCAATGCGGTTTGCTGCCTGCATTGAACACTGCTATAGTCTTACAGTGGTGCATGTGTATAGTAATTGTTGGCCTTCACACTAACAGGGTTGGTGTGGCATTTTTATTATTATCCCCAACTCCGTGCAGTTAGGCTCAATCTAGTGTTAACAAGAGGGGTTTACAGGTAGTAAATCGGCTTTTTTAACGTTGTGCAGCACCACGTATAAGTTTTTTCAGCACCATTCTACGGTCTGGTGCATGGATTGGATGTCGCGCAGAACAGCTCCGGCAACTGACCCAATATGACAAAAAAATAACTGCTCGTCTGCGGACTGAGCTTACCAATTTAACTACGCGCACCTACTTTGGCGTAACTGACCAGCCCGAAAGGAGCTATATTCCTGTGGGCGTTAGCTGATGCAACCATGGTGGTATTCCAGCTTAATACAGGTCGTTTGCCGGTAGCCGCATAGCCTCTCAACCATATGCTGGGAAGAGGTGTGGGTATAGCGGTGCGCTATAAGGATTTGACAACATGAAACGCATGCTGATTAACGCAACTCAGCCGGAAGAGTTGCGCGTGGCTATTGTGGATGGCCAGAAACTATTCAATCTCGATATAGAATCTCCCGGTCAGGAGCAGAAAAAAGCCAACATCTACAAAGCCCGGGTCACTCGGGTTGAGCCCAGCCTGGAAGCGGCATTTGTGGAGTATGGCTCCGAGCGACACGGCTTTCTCCCCCTGAAAGAGATATCCCGCAACTACTTCTCCGAGGATGCCCTCAAGAGTGGCGGCAAAGTCAACATCAAGGATGCAATCCGTAATGGCCAAGAGCTGGTAATCCAGGTAGAGAAAGAGGAGCGTGGAAATAAGGGCGCTGCTCTGACCACCTTTATCTCTCTCGCTGGACGCTATCTGGTGCTGATGCCAAACAACCCTCGTGCTGGAGGAGTGTCACGTCAAATCGAAGGAAATGCCCGCAGTAATCTACGTGAGGCCATGAGCCATCTCACTATCCCTGAAGGGATGGGGCTGATTGTGCGTACCGCAGGAGTAGGCAAGGATGAAGAGGATCTACAGTGGGATCTTGACTACCTGCTCCAGCTATGGGGCTCCATTGAAGAAGCTGGCAAGAGTAAAAAAGCACCTTTTCTGATCTATCAAGAAAGCAATGTCATAATTCGCTCTATCCGCGACTATCTACGTGCCGATATTGGTGAGATCGTTATCGACCATCCGGCGGTACACAAGGAGGCGTGTGAATTCATTCAACAGGTGATGCCGCAGTACCTTAAGAAGATCAGACACTATGAAGATGAGGTGCCGATTTTTACCCGCTATCAGATAGAGAACCAGATAGAGACAGCCTTTCAGCGGCAGGTCACCCTACCTTCTGGTGGCTCTATCGTAATCGACCACACCGAAGCACTAACCTCGGTCGACATCAACTCAGCTCGAGCAACCAAAGGTGGTGGCATCGAGGAGACCGCACTCAACACCAATCTGGAAGCGGCAGATGAGATCGCCCGCCAGTTAAGACTACGTGATATGGGCGGCCTATTTGTTATCGACTTTATCGACATGATGCCAGCTCGCAACCAGCGAGAGGTGGAGCATCGGCTAAAAGATGCGATGAAGCAGGATCGAGCACGGGTACAGATCGGTCGTATCTCCCGTTTTGGTCTGCTGGAGATGTCACGCCAGAGGCTGCGCCCATCACTGGGTGAATCGAGCCAGCACGTCTGCCCGCGCTGTAGTGGTCATGGCTTTGTCCGCGGTGTAGAGTCCCTCGCCCTGTCGGTACTACGCATCCTGGAAGAGGATGCAATGAAGGATAATACCGGACGGATAGTTGCCCATCTACCGGTAGAGGTTGCCACTTTCCTACTGAATGAGAAGCGACAGGCAATCTACGACATAGAGCGGCGCCAATCCATCAGTGTGATCCTGGTTCCAGACAAATCTCTAGAGACTCCGAACTACCAGATTGAGCGTCTGCGTAGCCAAGATCTACCAAACAAACAAGATGATGTCTCCAGCTACAAGCTGACTACAAACATAGATACTGAAACACCACAACATGCCCAACCGAAAGAGACAAAACAGGAGAAGCCGGCAGTACAACGCATCAATCCAGCTACTCAAGCCCCAAGCCATCAATCACAAACAGCAGAAGATAAGCCGTCTGAACCTGGATTTCTGACCCGTATGCTTGGCAACATATTCCACAGCAGTGATGCAGACATGGATCAGCCAGAGCAGGAGAAAAAAGAGGAGACAGCGCCCAAACAGAGAGCACCACAGAAACGCTCACGCGGCGGGCAATCGCGTGGACGCCGCCCACAGCAGAAAAATGGACAAGCGTCGCAACAAAACCAAAACAGCTCAACCAACAAACAGGATGCAGCTAAACAGAACCAGGGGCCAAATAAAAACACACGGAGTGACGGAGAGAACAAACGCAACAGTAGTTCACGCCGTCGCGGTGGACGCGGTGGACGGCGGAACAGTAGCTCACTCCAAAACACACAAACCGAGACCCAAGATAAGCAGACTGGCGAACTCTCCTCCACCGAGAAAGTGAATACTACAAACACGCCTAAGCCAGCAGAGCAGCAGAGTAAAAGCCAACCACCCAGTCGTAATCGCCGTGGCCCTGGCCGCAGATCAGGTAGCCACAAAAAACCACAGGGTAGCAACATCTCACCACGGCAACCAGGACAGCCTAAACAAGATAGTGCTGAACCGAAGGCTGCGCCAAAACCGGCTCCACAGCAGAGCACACCGACAGCACCAGTAACACCAACTACACAGCCACCAGCTGAAACCAAACCTGCACCAGCACTAACGCAGATAGAGACCAAGCCATCGGCACCAGTAGAACCGGCCAAACAGGCCGCTCCCAAGGTGGCGCAGCCAACAACTACTACTCCAAGCCAACTGGCGAAAAGCGCAGACAAGGGAGAGTCAACAACGCCGCAACAGGCAGACAAGCCCAAACCGAAAACAGCTACTAGCAGCGAAGATAACAAAGTGTAGATACTCTGTTATTACCCCGTTTTGGACTCCCCCTCCTAAACCTCCCCCGCTTGCGGGGGAGGAACTAGGTAACACATAAAAACCGCAAAAAAGCCACTCCTATACTAATAGCATTGTGTGCCCGCCCTCGCTACGCTCTCCTTGGATGACAGCGGCAGCGGGAAGAGCCGTTACTTTCCCCCTATGCTTGGAATCTTGCTGTCCTTCTGTGGGTTTACTCTCTGTTGTGTTGGGTTAGATCGGCAAAATAAAAACCTGGGGATAATACTCTCTGTATTCTCATCCCCAGTGCCCATATTCTGGTTGCTCAATCAACATAGGTTCGATCTCTTCCGCCGGGACAGGGCGGCTGAATAGATAGCCTTGGGCGTAGTCACAGCCGAGGTGTTGCAGGTAGGCAAGTTGTTCGTCGGTCTCAACTCCTTCCGCTATGACCTTAAGCCCCAAGCCGTGCGCCATGGCGATAATGGCACTGATAAGTTCACGGTCCGCCGGATTAACGGAGATATCGTTGACAAAGCTGCGATCAATCTTAAGCACATTAAAGGGATAACTGCGCAGGTAGCTGAGAGAAGAGTACCCGGTACCAAAATCATCCATGGCAATACCAACATCCATACTATTCAACTCATCAAGCGCATCGTCAATATAGGCGTAGCCGCTCATCAGGACACCTTCAGTGAGCTCTATTACAAGGGTGCTCGCCTCAATATGATTCCTTTGCATGGTCTCCCTGATAAATGGAACTAGATTAGGATCACGGAACTGGCGCGGTGAGAAATTGATTGCCACTTTGAACTGTGGCAGGTGCTGTTGCCATTTGGCCGCTTCCAGTAGGGTTTCGCTAATAATGAATTGTCCTATAGGTACGATCAACCCGGTTTGTTCCGCAATAACAATAAACTCAGCTGGCGAAATTTCACCGAGTGTAGGGTTGTACCAGCGAAGCAGGGCTTCAACACCAAAGATGCTTCCGTTACTGATATTTACCAATAGTTGATAACAGACACGAAACTCTCCACGACTCAATGCGCCATGCATCTGCTCTTCCAAGGCAAGTTGTCGTGATACCTCCACATTCATGGCATCAGTAAAGTAAGAGTAGGTGTTACGCCCCTGCTCCTTTGAGTGATACATCGCTGAGTCTGCGTTGCGCAGCAGTTCGGAGGGGCTTTCGCCATCATTCGGATAGATGGCGACACCGATACTGGCCGTGATGATCAATTCGCGGTTGTCAATGGTGAACGTATTACGAAACTGGTTGAGCAGATTGTCGAGTACCGGGCGTACATCTGAGGGATCGCTGAGACCGCCAAGTAAGACAATAAACTCGTCACCTCCAAGGCGGCCGATGGTATCGCCTATACGCAGTCCACTCTGCAGACGGGCGGCGGCTTCAATCAGAAGCTTGTCGCCGACATCATGGCCCAGGGTGTCATTTATCTTTTTGAAATCATCCAGATCGATGAACAAAATTGCGATCAGATCATTGGTGCGATGCGCCTCGTTTAGTAACTGTGATAACCGGTCAAGT
>CBFDBF010000068.1:0-7473 GCA_965602975.1 uncultured Gammaproteobacteria bacterium
CAGCAATTTGATCTCCTCTACATATCCGAGTTCAACCAGTGTGTTACCAAGTTTATGTCCAGAGCGCTTCTGCTCCTTGAGCGCCGCCTGTAGTTGCGCTTCAGAGATAATACGGTTTTCAACCAGTAGATCACCGATCCTGATCCTGCGACGGCTCTTCTCTACCTGCATCTTCCACCCTCCAGCTTATGTCTAGTCAACTACCGTAACACCTTGAGTCTGCCAGCAGCATAACTACCCAATTCAGGAGATAGACTACCTCCACGCATAGAGTAATCATAGGCAGCTATCGCCTCCGACTCCAGTCCCAATGCCTCTAAGGAGATTCCCATCCCAACCCAATGATTGGCTACTCCTGGCTGCAATTTAACCAACCTCTTATAACTATCGACCGCCTCTGTATGCTGCCCCTCCTGCTGCTGTAGTGCTGCCAACATAACCAGCCCTTGGCGCCCACTATCGACCGACTCTCTCATGTTCTTGAGCAGGTCGATGGCAGCAGTCCGCCGACCCTGCTGAAGCAATAACCGCACCTGCAGCAGAGCAAACAGTGTATGGTTAGGAGCTATCTTGCGCCCCTCTGCCAACAGCTGTGCCGCCCCATTATTACGTCCACTCTGAATTAATAGCCCTACCAGTAGCTCTCTGGCACGATCTCTCTTTGGATCCATCTCCAGCACTCTACGAAGTTTGGCCTCGGCCTCTGAAATACGGCCTGTAGTCAACAGCTCTTCCGCTCTACGTAGAGTACGGCCAGCACTCTCGCTAGATGTTTGCTTGACCTCTCCACGGCTCTTTTTTGGTACTGTAACAGCGGGTCTGGATGGCTTGGCCGACTTAACTACCACCTCTCTCTCTACCGGTGATACCTGCTCTGGCTCTACCGCCGCCGGCTTCTCCGGAGCAGTAGTCTGCGGCTCTTCTGTCGTATCTTTGGATAGTGCTAAATTATCCCCCACCAAAATTGGTGGCTGCTCTTCAACCTGGGCATCTCCCACCAGCTCTACCAACTCACCATTTGGTTGTGTCTGAATCTCCTGCAATATAGCTGGATCACTATTGTGATCCACCATATCCAGTTCCGGCTGCGGCATGTTTTCTGGCTGAAACTCCACCCCCTCAACCGGCATCGGTGCAGACAGCATTGGAGTTGAAGGTGGCTGTAGTGGAAACTCACTCTCTGGTGGTAACTGCAAGAGAAGTATCCAGGCAAGTAGCAGTACGATGATGGCAGCACCCAGCCACCATAACCAGCGTACCCCACTTCGATTGAGTACCGGAACCGGCTGTGCAACTACCGCATCAACCTCACCAACCTGCTGTTGGCGCTTGTCCAGATCCTGCAACATGCGATTTATTAAGCTCATCTGCCAGACCCATTAAACTGCAACAGTTGTGATCCCGGCAAAATCGAGCTGTTGCGCACATCATCTGTATCTCTGATCGCACTACGCATATGAGCCGGCAAAACCTGCTCTCCACCCTCTCCATAGGCCACCAACAGCGCCTTGTGTGCAAGAATATTCACCAACCTAGGTACCCCACGACTGGCTCGATATAGCAGTTTCCTAGCTCCGGCAGAAAACAGAGTTGCACCACTATGTCCCCCTACCCCCAAACGGTGCTCCAGATATCCATCCACCCCAACACGGCTCATCGGACGCAATTTGTAAGAGAAACTAATACGCTGTCGCAGTTGCCGCACATGGGGTTGGCGCAGATGCTCATCCAGCTCCGGCTGTCCAAATAGAACAACCTGCATTAACTTACTCTTTTCCGTCTCTAGATTAGTTAGCAAACGCAACGCCTCCAGACTCTTCTCCGGCATCGCCTGCGCCTCATCCAAAATCAGAACCACCCTCTCCCCAGCAGTACGCAGTTCAATCAATCTATCGGTGATCATCTTAAGCAGACGGTGCTGCCCAACATTCCCCTGCACCTCTATCATCAGTTCGTCCGCTAAGGCGTAGCGCAGCGCTGTCGGCTCCATGAATGGATTGGGGATATAGGCGGTGACAAACTCACCATTGAGAAGATTTAACAGCTTGCGGCAGATAAGTGTCTTACCAGTACCGATCTCACCGGTCACCTTGATAAAACCCTCACCCATGCGTAGTGCTACCAAGAGCACATTAAGCGCCTCCTGGTGGTCTGGATAGCTATAAAAATAGCTGGTATCGGGAGTTAAACCGAAGGGCGCTTCACGCAACTTAAAATGCTGTTCATACATCCCTTACTTTTTCTCCACTCCCCACTCATTGCCAAACACATGCTGCTTACTACCAAACCCAAACTTGCGATCCAACTTGCGAAACCGTTGTGAACTAGCAGACATTCTGCCCCCCCAAACACCAGGTTTGTTAACCACGATAGGGCGCAATACAATCACTAGCTCACTCTTTTTTGAACTCTGCCTGGTAGAGCGAAATAGATGACCCAACACCGGTATCTTACTAAGAAAGGGTGTTGCCGCCTGATCCTCTGTGGTCGACTCCTCCATCAGACCACCTATAACTATCAACTCTCCGTTTTGTGCATAAACAATACTATCAGTCTCACGCACTGTACTGAGTGCCAGAGGCAGACTCTGCTGCTGATTTCCTACCAATATATCCTTCTGTTGATCCTGTACCACGCTTACCGATGGGTGGATATGCATAGTGACACCACCATTTGCATCTACTTGTGGGGTGACATCGAGGGCGATACCGGAGAAGAATGGAGTCAAGGTGATATCTGGAGTGGTTGCAGTGGCCGTTCCGGTAACTGTAGTACTGGAGACCTCAGTCACAAAGAACTCATCGGTACCAACTTTGATGACCGCCTTCTGATTGTTCAGGGTGGATATTCTAGGGCTAGATAGAACCTGAACATTACCCTGAGACTCTAGCAACTCGATAAACGCAAGAAAACTGGAGGATGCAATTGTCGCCCCAAAAAAACCACCCAACGCCTGAAAGGTAGTAAACCCCACTGGAGAGGTGATAGTTGGATCAACAATACCACCACTGTGCAGAGGGTTGTCGATAATACCTGAGTTTCTAAACAGAGTAGCACCACCAGATTGGCCTATCTGGATATCTCTTCCGCCCTGACTCTTAAGTTTGGCCCAGTTAATCCCAGCCTGGTAGCCATCGTTCAGCTCTACTTCCAGTATTTTAGCCTCTAATATAACCTGTCGATGCATCGCCTGGTCGGTGGTCTGAAGATACTCATCTATCTCACGCAGCTCCATCGGCATAGCACGCACCACCACCAGCCCGGATATGGGTGTCACCACGACCGAACGCCCCTCACCATCGCCTACTATCGCCTGCAGCGCGACCGTCAGCTCACTCCAAAAATCATGCTCGGTATAGGTGTAGACTTCACTCCCTGCCAAAGTTCCAGAATCATCCGAGCTAGAGTCAGAATCTGACTCGGAATCAGAGGTTGTATTATTAGAGTCGCTATCGCCACTGGATATCTGCCCTGAACTAACCCGCATCTGTGATCTACCAGAACGTTTTGCATTCAGGTAATTAACTTGGAATATGCGTGAACGCAGGCGCATCGGTAACACATAAAACCCACCTCTCTTGCGCTCATACTCATAACCGTAGACATCCTGTAGAGTCTCCATCACATCAGCAATAGTGACACTCTTCAGGGTAAGGGAGATAACACCTTGTACCGATGGGTGAACCACCATGTTGTATGGGGTCCCTTCGATTAGACCCATAAAAAAATCGCGCGCCTGGACATCGACCACACTCACATCAAAACGTGGCGCATCATCATCTCTGCCAGGTGCTGGCATCATAGTGCCTATATTTGGCATCAGAGCAGCAGTTACTGCTGGTGGAGGCATCGCCGCCTGCCGCTTGGACTCTGCCGCTCCCATCTCCAGTGTCTGATTGATACTATCGATTGCAGTTCCCTCTGCCGGTGGCATGGATTCACAACCAACTAATAGCAGCACAATACCACCGACCATAATCCAATATAGACAGTTCATACGATCTCTCATTGTGCACTCCCGCTACTTACCGGTTTTTTTATCTGCATAGGAATTAGCTTCAACTCTACCATCTCTGTCGCAGTCTGGATGCTAACCATACCCGCCTCTATTGCAACCACCTTGCCACCATCGATCTCATCATCCATCTGCACCCGTCTACCATTCACGATCGCACTACCACCATCTGGAGATAGTGTTATCCCATTCAATTTAAAATCTGCTACTACAGTAGTATCTACACCATCCTCTGTGATTATGATAGGAAGATATTCAGGCGGCATAGTTGGATCGGACAACCGCTCATCTCCAACAGCCAATGGCGACAGCAGTAACAGCAGTAGAAACCTATACACCAACCCACCCCTCTGACAGACTAAGCGTATGCAGGCGAATACGTACTCGTGCCCGTGGATACTCATCCACATCATACTCAACCGCATCCCAGAAAAAGCGCTGCGGCAGCGCCTCCAGATCCTGCAAATATCCCAGGATAGAGAAAAACTCACCCTCCAGCTCCAGCATAAACCCATGCCTGTATACTCCTGAAGATACTGCTGGTAGCGCCTCCTCTGAGCTATCTCCCTGCTGCTCCAGTGAGCTCCTCTCTTCCACCGTAACCATAGCAGTAGCGCCCGCCACACTATTCTCCAGACGTACCAACCGCAACCCATCTTTATCTAGCAACAACTGTTCCAACAGTTGCGCCATCTGCTCCGGTGCAACCAGCAGGGCAGCCAGATCACTACTCCTTGCCTCCAGTGCCGCCATCTCCCGCATAAGATCATCGAGCTTTAACTCGGTATCAGCGTTGTAGTTAATTCCAAGCTTCTGCCCCAGCTCTACCAGTTTCTGCTCTACCTGTTGGTTCTCCTCATGCACACTAGCCAGTTGGTTTTTTAGCCGCTTCTCTTGCGCCAGTAATGGCTGCCAAAAGAGAAGACTCCACCCCATATGCAGCACCACCGCAGCAACAGCCAGTAGCAGTAGACGCTCCCGCAGAGTCATCCCATCCACCTTGGCAATAACCGCTTGCAGCTTTACGTAGAATTCGTTCATTCCGGCTGCTCCTTCTTGCTAGTGGTAGAGAGACTAAAGCTTATAAACGGCTGCTCCTGTTTACCACGCTGCAGATTCAATACCTGAAACAGGTGTCCCTTGAACACATCCTCTTGCGACAGTTTTCCCAGAAGTTGTGGCACCATCTCTGGATAGGTCACTCCACCACCCAGTTCCAGCTCATCCCCGCCATTACGAACATAAATACGCTGCAACCAGAGACCATCTATATTCTGTCTGGCTAAGCCGATAAAGAAACTAGAGAACTCTACCCTCTCCTCTGCCATACTACCCTCAAGTATCAACAAGCCCTCTTTTTTTATATCGCGCTGCCGCTGTAGATCCTCTAGACGCTGCAGCAACCCTCGATCCTCAGTTGTATCTGGGCTCTGACTACTAAATATTTCCATATTACTCTCTATCTTCGTCCGTCTCTCCTGAGCCGCCTCCAGCTGCCCCTCTAAACCCTGCAGCTGTACCCAAGTCACTCCATAGGTGACACCGTACGCACCAATTAAGACTGCCAAAATAACAGCAATGGTGGTGGCCGCAAAAGGCACCTCCTGTTTCTGAAACATTGGATGGTATAAATTGAGCTGCTGTAGCGGTTTTTTCATACCATCCCCCGCAAAGCTCCACCCAATACTGCCAGGCAGTGGCTGGCCGCATCTGCTGGCGCTACACCATCCACACTATCCAGCATATTTGCCAACTCAAACCGGCTCACTGTTGCCTCTAAATTATCCTCGGCAAAACGCATGATCTCCCCAGTTACCTCGGTAGCAGGCGATATCACACTAACCCGTGTGACCTGTCCCTCTCCAAACTGGCTCTCATAAAAATCCATGCTGCGCTGAACCTCCAACACCAAGTTATCCAGTGCGGGGTTGCCCTGCTCCATATCCACACCACCAGACATCCGCTCCAGATCGGTCAAGTCGACCTTAATCTGCCGACTTAGGTAGAGCTGGGAACCGCTGATTATCTCAATCATGCTGTAACGGGGAGAGAGATAGAGAAATGCTTTGGCGCCACTATCCCTCTTATCCAACAGAGCCAGATTACGCAGCGCTAGTTCAGTTATATCTATCGCTTCGATCTCGATCCCGGCGGCACCGAGCAGATCGACCCGATCTTGAATCAAGGAGTTACGTGCAGCCACCACTGAGAGCTTGCGATTGAATCCAGCCCGCTGCGGCTCCGGTAGAGGAAATAGATCGATAGTGGCATCATCCATATGGAAGTCGATCAGATCCTTGATCTGCCAACGCACCGCCCCCAGTAGCTCGCTCGTCTCTACCCCCGGTGACTCTACCTGTAGCATGGTATAGTCATCTGGTGGTAACACCAGCACGCTCTTCATACTGTTCAGCTCCAGCTCTGAAGCCAGTTGACGGCACACCTCTGCATAGTTACCTGGATCGGCATAGGGCTGGAAACGCATACTCTGGAGCAGAGGGCGCCCCCCGACCTGTCGCTTAACCACGGCGACAGTAATACCATCAGGATGGAAACCGATACCGGCCTGAAGGTCCTGTTTTAACTTACGCTTAGAAAACAGCCCCACCTATGCACCCCCAACCACCTATTATAAATAAGTAAGCACCTATTCGAAAGAGTATATACCATACTACGAGCTTTTCATGCAATGAATTAAAAAAGAGTGATATCTTATTGATTACTCTTGAATAATAGTTGTTTTTAACTATATTTATTAAATATTACTAAAGAAACCTACAGGAGTGCCGCTATACTTGGTGAGAAGAGATTCTGTTTTGAGAACTGGTTCGCTGTTGTGATGCCAGATTCTGCTACCCTTTAGAGAGGTTATTGAGATGATTAGAAGAGATAGTGGTTTCACCCTGATCGAACTGGTAATGGTGATTGTTATCTTGGGTATATTGGCTGCCACTGCAATCCCCAAGTATGTAAGCTTAGAGACCGATGCCCGTATTGCCGTAGTCGAGGCACTGGCAGGAAGCCTAAAGACCGGAGCACTGGTCGTTCATGCCAAGGCGGTAGTGAGTGGAACCAGCATGGCCGGTTATCAATGGGTAGACATGGATAATGATGGCGTTCCTAATGGAACAGCGGATATTCGTATCTTGAATGGGTATCCACGCGAGGTAACTACCACTGGTATTTTTAGAACCATTGATGACCTAAGTGATTTCACACAAGCAGGTGGTAGTGATGCTACTACCGGCACAGCTGTAGAGTTTCGTCACAACGGCATTGATGGTTGTGAGGCAACATATGATCTAAATGGCAGCAATACATCACCAACGGTAGATGTGGATACTACCAACTGCTAACAGACTAAATTAAAGGTTTCCCCTTCTAGCCCGGCACCCGCCGGGCATTTTTTTATGTACAGGATGTACTGTATGCTGCGGGCGCAGGGATGCGCAGGAGCA
>CBFDBF010000069.1:0-7433 GCA_965602975.1 uncultured Gammaproteobacteria bacterium
GCCACCATCAAAATGCCAGATTTGACTGCTGCCGATATGGATGCAGCGGTGCGTACCATCGCTGGCAGTGCCATGCAGATGGGTCTTGAAGTGGAAGGGGTATAAGCCATGGCTAAACTAAGTAAGCGGATCAAAGCAATCAATGAGAAGGTGGAGCGTGGTAAGCTGTATCCTGCAGAGGAGGCGTTCGCCCTGTTACAGGAGATTGCTTCGGTAAAATTCTCCGAGTCGGTTGATGTCGCCGTCAATCTGGGAGTGGATCCACGCAAATCTGATCAGGTGGTGCGTAGCGCCACAGTATTGCCCAATGGTACCGGTAAGACAGTGCGAGTTGCAGTGTTTACCCAAGGTGCTAATGCCGATGCAGCGAAAGAGGCTGGTGCTGATATCGTCGGTATGGATGATCTGGCAGAAGAGGTAAAAGCTGGCAATATGGATTTTGACGTAGTGATCGCCTCTCCAGATGCTATGAGTGTGGTCGGCAAGCTGGGACAGATATTGGGCCCACGTGGTCTGATGCCAAACCCGAAGGTGGGAACAGTAACCCCTAATGTGGCCGAGGCGGTAGAGAAGGCCAAGGCGGGACAGGTGCGTTATCGTACCGACAAGGGCGGCATCATCCACTGTCCGATTGGAAACATAAGCTTTAAAGCGGCAGACCTAAAGAAAAATCTTGAGGTGCTACTGCTGGATTTGAGCAAGGCTAAGCCGAGTGCGGCTAAGGGTATTTTTTTACAGAAGATTACCGTCTCCTCGACCATGGGTCCGGGGTTGGTGATAGATAAATCTTCGCTTGATGTATAGATGTAGGTTGGGTTAAAACCCAATTTACTGAGAAGAACTTTGGGGCTCCAGTTTTCGAACTGGGCGCTGTCAAAGACCGTAGGTGCATCTGTTGTAGTTAGGTGCTTAATCATGCCTACGCAGACGGAGCTCCGGAATCAGGTTTTACCTGGTGACGGTGCACGTTGTAATTGGGGCGCTCTAGTTGGAGTGCTCTGTTTTTAACCGGAACGATAGTATCGTTCCACCGTTGTCAGGAGGTGACGAGTGCCACTCAATCTTGAGCAGAAAAAAGCCGTCATCGCCGAAGTTGCAGAGGTGGCAAGTAGTGCCTACTCCGCAGTCGCTGCTGAGTATCGTGGTCTATCCGTGAGTGAGATGACAGAGTTGCGCGTTAAGGCGCGAGAGTCTGGGGTCTATCTTCGCGTGATTAAGAACACGCTAGCTCGGAGAGCGGTTGAGGATACGGATTTTGCCTGCATGCAGGAGGGGATGACCGGTCCATTGGTCTTCGCCTTCTCACAGGAAGATCCAGGTTCTGCGGCCCGTGTAATCAAGGACTTCGCAAAAGATCATAAGTTGCTTGAGGCTAAATTGGTCTCTATTGGGGGTGAATTACTGGCTCCTTCAGAGCTAAGCACCCTCGCTAAGTTACCTACTTATGATGAGGCCATCAGTCTGTTGATGGCAGTGATGAAAGCTCCAGTCGAGAAGCTGACTCGTACCATGAATGAGGTACCGGGTAAGTTAGTTCGTACTGTAGCTGCGATCCGTGATGACAAGCAAGCGGCGTAAAATGGTTTTTATAATTATCACCAATTTAATCAGATTTTAGGAGTTTAAAAAATGTCTAAAGTATCTAAAGACGATATTCTTGAAGCCATTGCTGAAATGAGCGTGATGGACGTAGTAGAGCTTATCGAAGCGATGGAAGAGAAGTTCGGCGTGTCCGCTGCTGCTGCTGTTGCTGCCCCTGCTGCTGGCGGTGGTGAGGCTGCTGCTGCAGAAGAGCAGACCGAGTTTGATGTGGTTCTGACCTCATTTGGTGCTGCCAAAGTAGCAGTTATTAAGGCGGTACGTAGTGTCTCTGGTCTGGGGCTGAAAGAGGCCAAAGATGCAGTAGAGGGAACACCTACTACGTTGAAAGAGGGTGTTACCAAGGATGAAGCAGAAGATGTAAAGAAGACGCTGGAAGAGGCGGGCGCTACTGTAGAGATCAAGTAGTAGTTGATCATCTACACTACGCAAGATGCCCGCTACTGGGGCTGGTGGCAATTTGCCGCCGGCCTTTTGTCGCTGGTAGTTTGAGGTTATGTTTTGTGGTGGGTTTTAATCCCACAGCATAACAAGTTAGCTGGATGGGTCTGGTTGATTGCATAAGACCACATCCTGGTTAAAATCCTGGGAACCTGTGATTGCTCAGAGGTTCCCCCAAGTAAACTGAGGGACGGCACTATGGCCTATTCGTTCACCGAGAAAAAACGTATCCGTAAGGATTTTGGCAAACGCCCAAGTATCCTGGATGTGCCTTTTCTTTTAGCGACTCAGATCGACTCCTATCTTACCTTTCTGCAGGATGGCGTAGCCAAAGAGCAGCGAGAGGATATTGGACTGCATGCGGCCTTTAAGACCGTATTTCCTATTGTCAGCTACTCTGGTAATGCAGCCCTAGAGTATGTGAGTTACCGTCTCGGTGAACCTACGTTTGATGTGCGTGAGTGCCATCTGCGTGGTACAACCTATGCCGCCCCGCTACGGGTTTTGGTGCGTCTGGTGATCTACGATAAGGATGCTCCGGCCGGTTCTAAAGTGGTTAAAGATATCCGGGAACAAGAGGTCTACATGGGCGAACTGCCGCTTATGACAGACACCGGAACCTTTGTAATCAATGGTACCGAGCGGGTTATCGTCTCTCAGCTACATCGCTCCCCAGGAGTGTTCTTTGATCATGACAAGGGTAAGACTCACTCCTCTGGTAAGCTGTTGTTTAATGCCAGAGTGATCCCCTATCGTGGCTCTTGGCTAGATCTTGAGTTTGACCCTAAGGATTGTGTGTTCGTGCGGATCGATCGGCGGCGTAAGTTACCGGCAACCATCATGTTACGGGCACTTGGTTATGATGCCGAACAGATCTTGGAGATGTTCTTTGAGACTGACACCTTCACCTTTACCAAAAAAGATATAAAGCTTGATTTGGTGCCGGAGCGCCTGCGTGGTGAAACTGCTACCTTTGATATCAAGGCCAAGAGTGAGGTAATTGTTGAGGCGGGTAGAAGAATCACTCAGCGTCATATCAAACAGCTGGAGAAGGCAAAGATAAGGAAGCTGGAGGTACCGCTTGACTTTATATACGGTAAAGTAATTGCACAAAATATCGTCGATAAGGAGAGTGGTGAGTTGTTGGCTAGTGCCAATAGTGAGGTGACTGAAGAGCTGTTAGAGATCCTGTTGGAGAAAGGTATCAAGACTCTTGATACGCTGTTTACTAATGACCTGGATCAAGGGCCATACGTCTCTAGCACCCTGAATATAGATTCTACCACTAGCCAGTTAGAGGCGCAGGTAGAGATCTATCGTATGATGCGTCCGGGCGAGCCACCAACCAAGGATGCGGCACAGAATCTGTTTAAGAATCTCTTTTTTACCCCGGATCGTTACGATCTATCCGCCGTCGGGCGGATGAAGTTTAATCGCCGTTTAGGCAGGGAAGAGGAGGATGGTGAAGGTATCCTGTCGAATGAGGATATCATCGATGTAATGAAGGAGCTGATCAATATTCGTAATGGCCACGGCGTGGTTGATGATATTGACCATCTCGGCAACCGCCGTATCCGCTGTGTCGGTGAGATGGCGGAGAACCAGTTCCGCATAGGTCTGGTGCGGGTCGAGCGTGCGGTCAAGGAGCGTTTAACTCTGGCTGAGTCAGAAGGGCTTATGCCGCAGGAGATGATCAACGCTAAACCAGTGTCTGCTGCTATCAAAGAGTTCTTTGGCTCCAGCCAACTGTCGCAGTTTATGGATCAGAACAATCCACTCTCAGAGATTACCCATAAACGTCGGGTATCTGCTCTGGGGCCGGGTGGTTTGGCGCGTGAACGGGCCGGTTTTGAGGTGCGTGATGTGCATCCTACCCACTATGGTCGAGTCTGTCCTATTGAGACACCTGAGGGGCCAAATATTGGACTGATCAACTCGCTTGCAGTCTATGCACGAACCAACGATTACGGTTTTCTTGAGACCCCGTATCGGGTGGTAAAAAATGGCAAGGTTACAGATGAGATTAATTACCTCTCGGCGATTGAAGAGGGGCGTTATATTATCGCCCAGGCCAGCACTACGCTCGATGCCAAAGGTAAAATATTGGATGAGCTGGTGGCATGTAGGCATCAGAATGAGGCGACTCTCTTATCTCCAGACAAGATTGAGTACATGGATGTGTCACCAAAACAGATCGTCTCGGTGGCGGCAGCACTTATCCCGTTTTTAGAGCACGATGATGCCAACCGCGCATTGATGGGCTCTAACATGCAGCGTCAAGCAGTACCTACGCTGCGTGCCGATAAGCCGCTAGTGGGTACCGGTATTGAGCGTGCAGTAGCCATCGACTCTGGGGTGACTGTGGTAGCCAAACGTGGTGGCATTGTGGATTCAGTTGATGCGAGTCGTATCGTGGTACGGGTAAATGACAAAGAGACCGAAGCGGGTGAGTCCGGGGTGGATATCTACAACCTGACTAAATATACCCGCTCTAACCAGAACACTTGCATCAATCAGCGGCCATTGGTGAAATCCGGGATCGAGATTGCACAGGGTGATGTACTGGCTGATGGCCCCTCAACCGATATGGGTGAGTTGGCTTTAGGGCAGAACATGCGAGTCGCTTTCATGCCGTGGAATGGTTACAACTTTGAAGACTCTATTTTGGTGTCTGAGAAGGTGGTAAAAGAGGATCGCTTTACCACCATTCATGTTGAAGAGCTGACCTGTATGGCGCGTGATACTAAACTTGGGCCGGAGGAGATCAGTGGCGACATCCCCAATGTGGGTGAGGCAGCGCTCTCTAAGTTGGATGAGTCTGGGATTGTATACATAGGTGCCGAGGTTAAAGAGGGTGATATCTTGGTGGGTAAGGTTACCCCCAAGGGTGAGACCCAGTTGACCCCGGAGGAGAAGCTACTGCGTGCCATCTTTGGAGAGAAGGCGGCAGATGTTAAAGACACCTCTCTGCGGATCAAGTCTGGAGTTGCAGGTACAGTGATCGATGTGCAGATATTCACTCGGGATGGAGTGGAAAAAGATCAACGCGCCCTGGATATAGAGAATAGCGAGCTGGAGATGGTGCGCAAAGATCTGGATGAGCAGTTACGGATCATGGAGGGGGATACATTTCAGCGGGTAGAGAAGCTTCTACTTAATAAAGTGGTAGATGGTGGCCCTAAAAAGCTGAAGGCTGGCACCAAGGTTACCAAGGGTTACCTGGCGGAGCTGGAGAGAGACCAGATGCTGGAGATCAGGCTGCACAATGAGAAGGCAGCAAGTGATCTAGAGGCGATTACCGAGCAGATCAAACAGCAGCGTGAGTCTTTTCGTGAGAAGTTTGAGGAGAAGAGACGCAAGTTGACTACTGGAGATGATCTAGCCCCCGGCGTACAGAAGATGGTTAAGGTCTATGTGGCAGTCAAACGGCGTATTCAGCCGGGCGATAAGATGGCTGGTCGTCACGGTAACAAGGGTGTTATCTCCACCATTGTGCCGGTAGAGGATATGCCGTTCTCAGCCGATGGCGAACCGGTAGATATCGTGCTTAATCCACTCGGTGTTCCCTCGCGTATGAACGTAGGACAGATCTTGGAGACCCATCTTGGGTGGGCAGCCAAAGGGGTAGGCCGCAAGATTGGAGAGATGCTGGATGCACAGGCTAAGGTTACCAAGCTACGGCAGTTCTTGGACAAGGTCTATAACAGTAGTGGTAAGAAGGAGGATCTGAAATCATTCTCGGATCAGGAGATCATAGAGTTAGCAAGTAATCTACGTGGCGGTGTGCCGATGGCGACTCCGGTATTTGATGGTGCTACAGAGGGTGAGATCAAGAATATGCTAGAGCTGGCAGGGTTGCCAGAGTCTGGACAGACCACTCTATATAATGGCCGTACTGGTGAAGAATTTGAACGTCCAGTTACCGTGGGTTATATGTACATGCTGAAGCTTAACCATCTGGTAGATGACAAGATGCATGCTCGCTCTACTGGACCGTATAGTCTGGTAACGCAGCAGCCTCTGGGTGGTAAGGCGCAGTTTGGTGGCCAGCGTTTCGGTGAGATGGAGGTTTGGGCACTGGAGGCATATGGTGCTGCCTACACTCTACAGGAGATGTTGACAGTGAAATCTGATGATGTCACTGGGCGTACTCGCATGTATAAAAACATCGTGGACGGCAACCATTATATGGAGGCCGGAATGCCTGAATCCTTCAATGTGTTGGTGAAGGAGATACGCTCACTTGGTATCAATATTGAATTGGAACGGGAATAGATAGGCCGGATTTGCCCGGCAGTAAAACCGTAACCACATCTGCAATCTGAGAGCAGGAGATACGATCTTGAAAGATCTGATAAAAATTCTGAAGCAGCAGGGACAGACCGAAGACTTTGATGCCATCCGTATTGGGTTGACTTCACCCGGTATGGTTAGGTCTTGGTCATTTGGTGAGGTCAAAAAGCCAGAGACAATAAACTATCGCACCTTTAAGCCGGAGCGGGATGGTCTATTTTGTGCCAAGATCTTTGGCCCTGTAAGTGACTATGAGTGTCTCTGCGGTAAGTATAAGCGGCTCAAGCATCGCGGTGTAGTGTGTGAGAAGTGTGGGGTCGAAGTGACCCTCTCCAAGGTGCGGCGGGAGCGTATGGGCCACATTGAACTGGCTAGCCCAGTGGCACATATCTGGTTTCTGAAATCACTGCCATCACGGATCGGTCTGCTGCTGGATGTAACTCTGCGTAATATCGAGCGGGTACTCTATTTTGAGTCTTACATAGTAGTTGATCCTGGTATGACCCCGCTGGAGCGTGGTCAACTGCTCACTGAGGAGCAGTATCTAGACGCGATTGAAGAGAATGGTGAAGAGTTTGATGCCCGGATGGGTGCCGAAGCTGTCTATGAGCTGTTGAAGAGCCTTGATCTTGCTCGTGAGATAGAGCGGTTGCGGGATGATATCAACGGTACTAAATCAGAGACCAAGCTCAAAAAGTTGACTAAACGTCTTAAGTTGGTGGAGTCGCTTAAATAGTCTGGTAACCGTCCAGAGTGGATGGTCATGACCGTATTGCCGGTGTTGCCGCCAGAGCTGCGGCCACTGGTACCTCTGGATGGAGGGCGCTTTGCAACCTCTGATCTGAATGATCTCTATCGGCGGGTGATCAATCGCAACAACCGTTTGAAACGGCTGCTTGATCTTAACGCCCCAGATATTATTGTGCGTAACGAGAAGCGGATGCTGCAGGAGTCTGCAGATGCACTGCTGGATAATGGACGGCGTGGTCGTGCTATTACTGGTACTAACAAACGCCCACTGAAATCTCTGGCTGATATGATCAAGGGTAAACAGGGACGTTTCCGCCAGAACCTTCTGGGTAAACGGGTAGACTACTCTG
>CBFDBF010000070.1:0-7367 GCA_965602975.1 uncultured Gammaproteobacteria bacterium
CTTGCCCAGGGTGTTGTGGGTGATGATGTCTACCGATTTCGGGTAGGCCGCAGTGTGACAGAATGACTGCACGGTAAAGTCGGCGGAGAAGCCGAGGCAGGCCAGCTCTTTGATCTCATCTCTGGTCATTGGGCCGGTAGTGTCTTGGGAGCCTACTGTAGTCATCTTGGGCTCACAGTACTCGCCTGGACGCACCCCCTCTTTGCCTACAGACTTGCCCACCATCTTCTGTGCCAGGGTGTAACCCCTGTCGCTATCGGCGGGCTGCTCGGCTTCGATAAACAGATCGATCGGATCCATCCCTAGAGCTTCACGCGCCTGGGTGGTGAGGCCGCGACCGATAATCAGGTTTACCCGTCCCCCAGCGCGGATCTCGTCTGGCATGGTGTTGGGTGACAGATTGAATTTAGTAACCACGCTGCCATCACGGCTGATGGTGCCATCTTTGGTGCTGATAGTGATCACGTCACCGCTGTTGAGGTCGGCCACATCACACTGGATCGGCAGCATGCCGGAGTCTTCTGCGGTATTGAAGAAGATAGGGGCGATGGTGTTACCGATAACTACGCCACCGGTGCGCTTGCCTGGAACACAGGGGATATCGTTACCGGTGTGCCAGATTACCGAGTTGGCGGCAGATTTACGGGAGGAGCCTGTACCCACCACATCACCCACATAGGCAACTGGATACCCTTTGCCTTTTAGCTCCAGTAGCTGCTCCAGCCCGCCGGGCATACGGTTTACCAGCATCGCTTTGGCGTGTACCGGGATATCGGGGCGGCTCCACGCCTCGGAGGCAGGGGAGAGGTCATCGGTATTGGTCTCACCATCTACCTTGAATACGGTGACCGTGACCTCTTCTGGCATCTCCGGTTTGGAGGTGAACCAGGTGGCGTTGGCCCAATTATCCATCACCTGTTGCGCTGAGGTGTTGCCACTCTTGGCTTTGGCAGCAACATCACTGAATGAATCATAAACTAACAGGGTATTGCTCAGGGCCGCTACTGCATCGGCGGCCAGATCGGCATCGTCCAGCAGATCTACCAGAGGGGCGACGTTATAGCCGCCGATCATGGTGCCTAGTAGTCTGACCGCCTCTTTGCGGTCAATCAGTGAACAGATGGTTGTGCCTTTGGCCAACGTTGCCAGAAAGTCGGCCTTCACTTTGGAAGCATCATCCACCCCGGGTGGAACCTGATTGACCAACATATCTTTGATGGCCTCCTCTTCACCGGCTGGAGGGTTTTTTAGTAGTTCCACTAGCTCTGCTGTCTGCTCAGCATTGAGCGGTAGCGGTGGGACGCCCTCTTTGGCACGATCTTCTATGTGTTGACGATAGGCTTTAAGCATAAATATTCTCCTTCATGGTGTAGGTAAGCCACATATATTTAGAATTTAGAGTTAGAGTGAATTATTAACAGATTTAGGCCAGACGGTCGAGTATATCTCAAACTGGGTTATCTGAAACCTATTCTTTATGGAGCTGTAAGACCGGGGTATATTCACCCTGTACTGTGAGGTTTTCAGCTTGAGTTCATCTCCTGTCTGTACACTTGAGAGTGCTTCTTAACAGTGTATGTTTGGTACCTATGCACTTTAAACAGTCCAATGACTGCGTCGCCTACATGGATGTAGGTGAGGGGCGTGAGCTTGCCTATTAGGGATATAGGTAGTAGGGCAACGCAGGAGCAGTCACCTATATGGACATAGGTGAGGGGCGTGAGCTGGGAGCGGAAGCTTTAAAAAGCTAACAAATAACGGGCCATTTACTGCGATCTATGCCCTGTTCTTGAGCCTCTCAAGCGCATATACGTTAAAATTGGACAGATAATATCTGTTCTTGGGTTGTATATTATGGTTTACGGTTATGTTTAGTGAATCTTTATGAAGATCAGGTTATACACTCTGCTGCTCTGCTGGCTGCTACTGGTTGGTATTACGGCGGCGGAGGATGATCATCTGGAGGCCTATCATCTGGTCGAGATGGGCACTATTCTGCCGCTGGAGTCTATCTTGGAGACTGTTCGGGAGCAGCGTTCAGGATACATTCTGGAGGTTGAGCTGGAGCGGTATAGAGAGAGCTACCTCTATGTGATTGAGCTGCTGGATGACGCAGGTATAGTCTGGGAGGTGGAGATTGATGCGGTTACTGGCAAAATCCTGAAAATTGCGATGGAGGATTGAGCTTTGCGCCTGCTCCTGGTAGAGGATGATGCCCTGCTTGCAGCATCGCTCCGTGAGGAGCTTGAGCAGCGTGGCTTTGCCGTTGATGTCGCCACTAATGGCATCGATGGGGAGAGCATGGGAGAGCTGGAGCCGTACGATGTTGCCATATTAGATCTGGGGTTGCCACAGCGACCGGGAATAGAGGTGCTAGGTAACTGGCGGCACAAGGGGAGTTGTATGCCGGTGATCATCCTAACTGCACGTGACGCTTGGCATGAGCGGGTGGATGGATTCAGGGTCGGGGCCGATGATTATCTGGGTAAGCCATTTCATGTAGAGGAGCTGGTAGCTAGAATTCTGGCGCTGTTGCGCCGCAGTCACAATATGCCGGGGGAGGCGCTACAGGGTGGTGGGCTAGAGTTGGATGAAGAGCGCCAGCAGGTACATCTATCGGATGGGGGGGTGGTCAAGCTGACAGGGACTGAATTTCGGCTGTTGCGCTACTTTATGCTCCATCCTGGCAAGATTCTCTCCAAGACCAGGTTGACAGAGCATGTCTATGATCAGGATTTCGACCTGGACAGCAACCTGATGGAGGTCTATGTGCGCCGCCTGCGGGAGAAGATTGGCAAGGGAAGGATTGAGACCCGGCGTGGCCAGGGCTATCTCTTTGTGGAGGGGGAGAGGTGAACTCCCTGGAACATCGGTTACAGCTATGGCTTGCACTGATCCTGATCCTTCTAATGGGTACGCTCTGGGTAGTAGGCAACCAGTCTATTCGCACCTTGACTGAGGGGCTGGTGGTATCCCGCCTGGAACATGATGCAGAGAATCTGCTGGCCGCACTCGAGATTGATCAAAATAGCAGCCGTATCCGGTGGCGGCGTATAAATCAGGTCTACAACCGTCCTCTCTCCGGCCACTACTATCTGATCCTGCTCCCTGGGGGTAGGCAGTTGCGTTCGCGTTCGCTGTGGGATCACTCTCTAGCTGTACCAGAGCTGGTGTCAGGGGAGTCTCTACAGTTGCAGGTGGAGGGGCCTGATGGACAGAGATTGCTGCTCTGGAGCAAGGGTTTCCAGAAGCATGGAGTTGCCCTGACCCTGGCGGTGGCTGAGGATCTGACCCTGATCAAAGAGCAGCGCAACCAGTTAAAGCATAAATTTGGCCTGCTTGCCCTGGGCGGTCTCTGTGGACTGCTGTTGATTCAGAGTCTAGTGGTGCGCCGCTCTTTTCGCCGTCTGGAGCCGTTGCGGGAGGATATGCAGCAACTGGCAGATGGCAAGATAGGAGAGCTAACCGAGAATGTCCCATCCGAGATCCTGCCACTGGTGCGAGAGTTCAACCATCTGCTACAACTGTTAGTAAAACGGCTGGAGCGTTCACGTAACGCCTTGGGCAACCTTGCGCACGCCTTAAAAGGGCCGCTTAATCTCCTGATACACCATTTTGATGCTGTCGAAGCGGGGAGAGATGGCTTGCAACCGGGGGAAGCCAAGGTGCAGGCTGAGCGTATCCGGCAGCTGATGGAGCGGGAGTTGAAGCGGGCTCGTCTGGCTGGAGGTGGGATGCAGAGTCGGAGTTTTGACCCGGAGATAGAGTTGCCCATCCTGACAGGACTGCTCCAGCAGATCTACCAAGACAGGGCTCTAAAGATAGAGTTTTATCTAGCGGATGAGGTGCAACCATTTGGTGATCGGGAGGATATGCTGGAGCTACTAGGAAACCTTCTGGACAATGCCTGCAAATGGGCCAAATCAGAGGTGAGCTGTCAGATTGGCGGGGATGGGGAGATCCAGGTTGTGGTAGCGGACGATGGTGTCGGTATATCTGAACAGGAGCTGGGGCTACTGGCCAAACGTGGTGTCCGCCTCGATGAGACGGTAGAGGGGCATGGGTTGGGGCTGGCTATATCCAGGGATATCGTCAAACTATATGGTGGCAAGATTAGGTTTAGCCGCTCTTCAAAGCTTGGGGGGTTACAGGTAGAGATCAACCTGCCGCGGACTAAAGCTGCAAAAGAGGGTTAACGGTTTACTCTCCTCTGTTTCAGCTTGAGTTCATCTACATCTGATAATATTTATTACAACAGGGATTATCAGTATGCAGTTAACTATGGTTTTCATCTATTTAGGGGTAGCAATATGCAAAAATTAAATAAAATTATAGTACTGGCTCTATTGGTTGGGGCTAGCACCACTTTTAGCGCACACTCTACGGAGCTGCCAAAGCGTGGACCAATCCCATTTGCCACCTATGATATTGATGGTGATGGTTTCATTAGTAAAAATGAGTTTCAAACGATACGCGCACAGCGCAGGGCTGCACGGGCGGCAAACAAGCGATCCACGCGCAATGCATCCAACTCATCCCGATTTTCCAAGACTGATCTCAATGGCAATGGCCAGTTGAGCCGGGATGAACTGGCCGCAAGGCAGCAGGCCAAAAAACAGCGAATTGGCAATGGACAAGGGATGGGTCGGCGTGCGGGCATGGGGAGAAATATGCCCAGTTTTGCTGAGTTTGATCTCAACCGTGATGGGGTGTTGATCAAAGATGAGTTCATCGAGGCACGTGGCAAGCGGATTAGTGAGCGAGTCAAGCAGGGTTACCAGATGCGTGGGTTGAGCAACATGCAAGAGTTCTCCGCCATAGATACCGATGGTAACAGTTTGGTAACCAAGGCAGAGTTCTCTGCTGCCCAGGCACAACATACAGGGCAACAGACCCAAATGCAGCAGCGTGGCAATGGACAAGGGATGGGGCGGCGTGCTGGCATGGGACGAAATATGCCAAGTTTTGCCGAGTTTGATCTCAACGGTGACGGAGCGCTGGTCAAAGATGAGTTCATCGAGGCGCGTGGCAGGCGGATTAGTGAGCGGGTCAAACAGGGTTACCAGATGCGTGGGTTGAGCAACATGTAGGAGTTCTCCTCCATAGATAGCGATGGTAACGGTGTGGTAACTCAGAGAGAGTTCTCTGCCGCGCAGGCAGGCCATATGCGGTTTTCACGTTAATGGTGTAGTTCTCCTTAGTAAGGCACCCCTGGCCGCTGCAGGGGTGCCTGAACCCTGTTCACCTATCTGCGGCGGCAGTTTTTTGGCCGCCAGAGGCCTCTATATCAACCTGGGTTATAGGAGTGCGCATGGAACAGACACTTATCAGCAAAGAGGTGATCCCTTTTTTGCGGCTGTTCGGCGTATTGGTTGTAACTACCATGGTCATCGATGCGTTACTGCACCAGTTCCAACTGGTATGGGTGGGGCGTTACCTGGGTATTCCTGGCACTATCTTGATACTACTGTCATTTCTCTATTCTATGCGCAAGCGCAAGCGCATCAGCTGGGGCAAGCCCAAGAGTCTGCTCACTCTACATCAGACCCTCACCTGGCTGGGGGCGCTTATGATCCTGGTACACGCAGGCATTCACATCTACGCTATCCTGCCGTGGTTGGCGCTGATTGCCATGCTGATCAACGTGATTAGCGGCATGACCGGGCAGTATCTGTTGGCCCGTTCGCGTAAATTTATAGATGTGAAGAGGGATGTTTATCAAGAGCAGGGTTTATCTACGGAGGCGATTGAGAGGCGACTCTTTCGGGATGCCACCACCTTCAAGCTGATGCAGAGGTGGCGTACAGTGCACCTGCCGATCACTCTCGCCTTCGTTGTACTCGGTGTCACGCATATTCTGAGCATTTTTATGTTCTGGGAGTGGAGATGAAGAGGGGCATCACCCTTCTTAGTATCGCTCTGGCAAGTATAGTTGCACTGGTGTTTTTCATGCCGCAGACGATGCTTAGCCCCGGCATAACCATCGCTGCCCATGCCGAGATAAACAACGACTGTTTCGCCTGCCATACACCGCTTCTTGGGAGTACTCCGGCGAAGTGCATTGCATGCCATAAGGTGGAAGAGATAGGGTTGAAGAGTACCAAGGGGCTCTCTATAGAGGATGAGACGAAGAGTGTAACCTTTCACCAGACCTTGATCGAGGATAATTGCATAGCTTGCCATAGTGACCATAAAGGGGTGCAGCCCTTTCGACCGATCGGGCAGTTTGCACATGAGTCGCTAGAAACTGGGCTCGCAGCGGAGTGTGAGAGCTGCCACCAGAGTCCTGGTGATGCCCTGCATCTGAAGATTGAAGGCAGTTGTAGCTCCTGCCATGTCCCAGAGCACTGGATACCGGCTACCTTTGAGCATGCAGAGTATTTCCGCTTCGATCGGGATCACACTACGGAGTGTACAACCTGCCATGTCGATCAAGACTATAGCAGCTTCACCTGCTACGGCTGTCATGAGCACTCCCGCTCCAAGATCCGGGAGGAGCATGTAGAGGAGGGTATCCGCGACTATGAGCGGTGTGAAGAGTGTCACCGTAGTGGCGATGAGGATGAGGCCAAGTATCTGTGGCGCTCCCGTCGCTTTAACCAAGAGGATACTGGGGCGCTACGCAACTATCGGCATAAGTCAGAGCATGATGATGACGACGATGATGATTAATCTAGCCGCAAGGGGTCGGCTAGATGTTTGCTTAGAGACTCTCTGATTAATACCGTTTAGCTCCTCCCCCACAAGTGGGGGACGCCTACATGGATGTAGGTGAATGGCGTTAGCAGGGAGTGGAAGCCTAGGTGAGGAGGGGGAGTCAAAACAGTGACTTACCAGCCGTTCTGAACTTTCTCGCAAGCGAGAGAGAAATTAATCAGAGATTCCTTAGATGATCTCCAATACTCTCTCTGGAGGCCGACCCAGGGCAGCCTTACCGTTGGTAATGACGATGGGGCGCTCTATTAGTTTGGGGTGGGCGATCATGGCATCGATCAGCTGAGCACGGGATAGATCTGGGTTATCTAGACTATTCTCCTTGTATTCGGCCTCTTTTTTGCGCATCAGCTCCCTCGGTTCCATCTCCAACATCTGCAGGATCTGCTCCAGTGTTTGGTGGTCTGGTGGGGTTTTTAGATATTCAATAACCTCAGTCTTTACCCCATTATCCTCTAGTAGCTGCATGGTTTGGCGTGATTTGCTACATCGCGGGTTGTGATAGATTTCTACACTCATGGGTATAACCTCTCTGCAATATGGCGCGCCCGAAGGGATTCGAACCCCTGACCTCTGCCTCCGGAGGGCAGCGCTCTATCCAGCTGAGCTACGGGCGCATAAATTGTTACTAACTACTATGTACAGTGCTGTTT
>CBFDBF010000071.1:0-7358 GCA_965602975.1 uncultured Gammaproteobacteria bacterium
GTTATTGGGCTTCTCAAGTGCATGGATGCCAAACATGAATTGATAGAGGTGCCCTTAAGTAATCTCAAACTCTATTGCAGCCAGTGGTGGTATCTCATCCGCCTCTACTGGGCGGCTAAAATAGTAACCTTGGATGCATGTACATCCAAGTTGTTGCAAGAACTTTAGCTGCTCTAAAGTCTCTACCCCTTCGGCAATTATATTAAAATTTAATCCTATAGACATGCTGATAATTGCCTTAGCCATCATTACAGATGCTTGATCATCTGGCAGGTTATGGATAAATTCACGGTCAATCTTTATGGTGTCTATCTGCAGTTGCTTTAGCACGGAGAGAGATGAGTAACCGGTACCAAAGTCATCCACCGCAATCTTAATTCCCAGATCATGTAGTTTCTGCGACACACCTATATGTTGCTCTGTATTACGGCTCATACTCTCTGTGATCTCTATCTCTAGCTCACCACTCTTTAAGTCGTGATCAAGTTTGGCCCGATTGACCACATCTACAAAACCGGATGAGCTAAAGTGGGATGATGACACATTAACTGCCATATCCAGCTTTAGGCCATCTGCTTTCCACTGCTGTAGCTGTTGGCAGGCTGTTGTGAGTGCCCATTCGCCTATTTTATTGATTAGGCCGATGCGCTCTGCAGTTGGAATAAACTCGTTTGGTGGTACCATTCCGCGGTCTGGATGGTGCCAGCGTATCAGAGCCTCAACTCCGCTCATCTTGCTATTTTTTAGTGATACCTTGGGTTGATACGCCAGTTTTAACTCACCGTTAGGTATTGCCTGCTGTAGATCTTGTTCGAGTTTCAGCCGCTGCGCAATCTGTTCTGTCATAGAGGTGTTATAAAAGACAAGTTTATGCTCAGGCTCTCTCTTTGCTGTGTACATCGCAGTATCTATGGCCTTTAACAGTGTGTCTACATCATTGCCGTCCTGTGGATATATAGCGATACCAATGTGTAGTTTTGGGGAGAGGTGATGTCCATCAATATTGATGTTGTAGCAGTGCTTGTCAAGACAGCGCTGAGTGATCTCTATCGCCGCTTTATTGTCCTTTAGATTAGTCATTGTCAGGCTGAATTCATTGCCGCCGATGCGCGCCAAAAAGTCCTCTGTACGAATTATCTTTTTAAGCTGGACAGCAAACTTCTGTAAGAATAGGTCGCCATAGGCATATCCAAAGTCGTCATTAATTTTCTTGAAACCAGCAATGTCGATGTATATCAATGCTAAGTGCGAGCGGTTGCGGTCAGCGTGTTTTAGCTCTTCAATCAGGTGTTGACGAAAATATCCGCGGTTGGCCAGCCCGGTAAGGTCGTCGAAATAGGCCATATCCATAATCTTCTGTTCGGCAGATTTAATGGCTGAAATATCCTGTACAGTACCGAGAGTGGACTGCTCACCAGATATGTCGGTAATCTGCTTGATTATCTGGTTCATGGTGATCCAGGGACTATTTTTATCGCCCTGTAGGCGGTACTCTATACTACTCTCTTCACCATGGTTGCAGGCCGCATCAATTGCCATGCGAGTCTGTTTACGGTCATCCTTGTGGATTTTGTCCAGATAGAACTCTAAGCTGACATGTTGCGCTGAGATGCAGCACATGGCTGCCAGATTGGTGGAGAGTTTTAGCTGCTTCAACTCATCATCCCACTGCCAGTAGCCGATGTGTGCGGCAGTTTCAGTTGCAGATAACAGAGTTAGACTATGCTCATATGTGTCTTCTCGCAGCGCTAGTAATTCAAGGTTTTTTGTGCCGAAACTCTGCCCATTTTTGAGTAGGAAAAGATTATACAGCAGTGCCAGCAAGGCAAGTTCATAGGAGAAGGAGTTGTTCTCCAGTATTAGGCGTGCCTCTATATTGAGTAGGATTATGAGAATATAGGCGGTGAGTATATAACGATCATAGGCGAGCGAGGTGATAGCACCACCTATAATTCCAGCTAAAGCCAGAATCATCATGGCTTGGTATATGGGGGCATCTTGTGGGTAGAACAGCCATAGAGATGAAGACCAGATGGTAGCCGCCAGAATTGTGCTGATGTTGAATGATCGCCGCCAGTTTTTTTGCTGCTTCTCCTGGAAGCTGAGGCGGCCATATGCAACTGCTCTATTGAGGCGATAAAGGTTGATGAGAGATAGCATGGCAAACCAGCTCCATGCGGTAGTGGTATCTGATTTAAGGCCAACTATAACAACCAGAACAACCGCTACTACCAGACTGCCGGCAGCAGAGAATATCAGACTCTCATAGAGCTGGTCTGTCTGCTTGGTTAATATGGCAGTCTCTCTGTGTTTTAATGGCATGCCTATAATCAACTTCCAGTTGGGTTATTGTGGTTTATGGTTGCTGCCATTAAGAAGCTTGCTTTGCTTCTGATGGTAAGAGTATGGTGAATGTAGTGCCATCCCCATGTTTTGTCTACGCCTTAATGCTGCCATGATGCTTGTTCACAATAACATTATGTGCAATTGCTAGTCCCTGCCCAGTGCCTTTGCCAACATCTTTGGTAGTAAAAAATGGATCGAATACTTTTGTTATGCTCGTACCTGACATATCGCTACCTGTGTTACTAGTAGGTACAGCTATTATTTTATTGGTTGTTGCAGCGTTAATTGTAATGGCATCTTTTGCTTTGGTATTGGCTAGGTACTGAGCTTTCTGGTTTTGCGGGGTAGAGGTTGTATTTACTCTCTCTATCTTGGCTGTGACCAGAGTTGACACCGATGTCAGTAGTGCCGTGCTGGTAAGATTTAATAAGGTTTTCCAGCGTAAAGATTTGAACATAATATTTTGCCGTTTCAATCATGCATGATAAAAGCTCAGTCGTAAGCCACCTATGGACCTAGTGATTGCTGGTGGATGTCACCTGTTCCACTGGATTAGTTGGTTGTATAGACTTATATATCGGCCTCATAAATCATTTCTTGAGGTTAAATGTCGGCATATATGCTGTTTTGTATCATATTGATTTTATTGGAGTATATTGCTTAATAGCCTGTTTTGCCCTGCGGCTGTTATAGTAGGCGGCCACGAAACTATAGGTTTTTATCGATTTTATGAGTAACAACTCTTACAACGCCTCTGATATTGAGGTTCTTAGCGGCCTGGAACCGGTACGCAAGCGCCCCGGTATGTATACCGACACCTCCAGCCCCAACCATATGGCGCAGGAGGTGATCGATAACAGCGTGGATGAGGCGATTGCCGGGTTTGCCTCCACCATTGAGGTGATGCTGTTCAAAGATGGCTCCCTTCAGGTGAGGGATGATGGCCGCGGGATGCCGGTGGACATCCATCCACAGCAGGGTCTGCCTGGGGTAGAGGTGATTCTGACCAAGCTCCATGCTGGGGGCAAATTTTCCAATAAGAGCTATCGTTTCTCTGGTGGCCTGCATGGAGTGGGAGTCTCTGTGGTCAACGCACTCTCCAAGCATCTGGAGGTGTGGGTTAAACGTGGAGGCAAGGAGTACAACATGGCCTTTTCGGGTGGGGAGAAGGTCTCTGATATAGAGGTGGTAGGTAAGGTGGGCAAGGGTAATAGCGGTACCACTCTGCGTTTTTGGCCAGATCCTGGCTATTTTGACTCCCCCGATTTCTCACATAAAAAGCTGATCCATATACTGCGGGCAAAGGCGGTTCTCTGTCCTGGCCTACTGGTCAAATTCAGAGATGAGGCCAGTGGTGAGAAGCAGGAGTGGCGCTACCAAGATGGCCTAAGGGACTATCTGTTGGATGCGCTTCACTCTATTCCACTGCTACCACCGGAGCCGTTTGTCGGTTCTATGGTGGGGAATGATGAGGTGGCAGAGTGGGCAGTGGTCTGGTTGCCTGAGGGGGGTGAAGCGGTTACCGAAAGCTATGTCAATCTAATTCCGACCAGTCATGGTGGCACTCACGTTAATGGTTTTCGTACCGGCTTGACTGAGGCGGTGCGGGAGTTTTGTGAGTTTCGCAATCTGCTACCGCGAGGGATCAAAATCACTCCCGAGGATGTCTGGGGTCGCTGTAGTTATATTCTCTCGGTCAAGCTGGCAGAGCCACAGTTCTCCGGTCAGACCAAGGAGCGGTTATCCTCCCGCGAGTGTGCTGCCTTTGTCTCTGGGGTGGTGAAGGATGCCTTTAGCCTATGGCTCAATCAGAATACCGAGGTGGGGGAGCTGTTGGCCGAGCTGGCGATAGATGCAGCTCAAGCCAGGGCGAGGGCGGGGCGCAAGGTTACCCGCAAAAAGATCACACAGGGTCCGGCTCTGCCGGGGAAGTTGGCAGATTGCAGTATCCCTGATCCTAAGCGGAGCGAGCTCTTTCTGGTAGAGGGTGATTCGGCTGGCGGCTCGGCCAAGCAGGCACGTGACCGGGAGTTTCAGGCGGTTATGCCGTTGCGGGGGAAGATCTTGAACACTTGGGAGGTAGAGTCAGCCGAGGTGTTAGCTTCGCAAGAGGTGCATGATATTGCGGTGGCTATTGGGGTCGATCCAGGCTTGGATGACCTCTCTCGGCTCCGTTTTGATATAATATGTATACTCGCCGATGCCGACTCTGATGGGGCTCATATTGCTACTCTGCTCTGTGCGCTATTTCTGCGCCATTTCCGTAGTTTAGTGGAGGAGGGGCACGTCTATGTAGCGATGCCACCACTGTATCGTATTGATGTGGGTAAACGGATGTTTTACGCCCTGGATGATGGGGAGAAGCAGGGGGTATTGGATCGTATCGCGGCAGAAAAAATTAAGGGTAAGGTGAGCGTGCAGCGGTTTAAGGGCTTGGGTGAGATGAACCCACTGCAGTTACGGGAGACCACCATCCATCCCGATACTCGACGGTTGGTGCGGCTAACCGTAGAGAGTGGTGACAAGAGCAGTAGCTTGATGGATATGCTGCTGGCGAAAAAACGGGCTCCAGATCGTAAGGCGTGGTTGCAGAAGAGGGGCGATCTGGCAGAGGTGTGAACGACCATCTGGCTAGCTGGTCTGAGATATATCGATAGATTGATAGAGGTGCCATTAGGTATGGTGATAGAGATGAGACGACTGAATACAATAGCGGTGTTAATAGTGTTGCTCCTATTGGCAACAGATGCTGGCGCCAGGCGACAGGTCCCAATCATTGATGAGATGCCAAACAGGTCAGACATTCCGGCAGATGAGATTAAGGAGTATAAGTGGGAGGAAGGTGGTAGCAAGATACCGCCTTACCCAGATGACGATAATCTGTTGGAGTTTTTTGTGGATGGGGTGGACTCTCGATTTGAGTATTTTATTGACGCCACCTCACTCTCGGTGGGAGAGAGTGACTCTGTGGCTCGCTATACGTTGGTGATTCGTTCTAAAACCGGGGCAGAGAATGTGTTCTATGAGGGCATACGCTGTGACAGTGAAGAGTACAAAACCTATGCGTTTGGTACCGGCAAGGGGAAGCTGAAGCTGAAGCCGTTTCGTGATCCGCAGTGGCGTCCTATTCAGAACCTGCGGCACATGAAATACCGCAAGGACCTGCTGGAGCACTACCTCTGTCGCACCCCTTGGCCGCGTGACCCAGAGGAGGTGATAAACGTTATCAAACACCCTCAATGGGATGATTTTCAGACCGAATATAAACGGCGATTTAACTAAAGGGCAGCTCTGGTTGTGCAACCCTTAACACTGTCCATGTCTGTAGAGAGTTATAAACGATGAGTAGAGAGCTGGAGTTGGATCTAGAGGGCATCGAGCAGATGCCGCTAAAGGTGTATACCGAGAAGGCTTATCTGGACTATTCCATGTATGTGATTCTGGATCGAGCATTGCCCCATATTGGAGATGGCCTAAAACCGGTACAGCGGCGTATCGTCTACGCTATGTCTGAACTAGGTCTATCGGCTGCCGCTAAATTCAAGAAGTCAGCCCGTACTGTGGGTGATGTATTGGGTAAATTCCATCCACATGGCGATAGCGCCTGCTATGAGGCGATGGTGCTAATGGCGCAGGGTTTCTCCTATCGCTACCCACTTATCGATGGTCAGGGTAACTGGGGTTCAGCAGATGATCCCAAATCATTTGCTGCCATGCGCTATACCGAGGCGCGGCTTACCGCCTACTCGCAGACACTGTTGGCCGAGCTGGGGCAGGGGACGGTGGAGTGGCAGCCAAACTTTGATGGCACCCTGCAGGAGCCGGTGGTACTACCGGCGCGTCTGCCCAATCTCTTGCTCAATGGTACCTCCGGTATCGCTGTAGGGATGGCGACTGATGTGCCACCACACAACCTGCGAGAGGTAGCTGCCGCCTCTATTCATCTGCTGGAGAAGCCGAAGGCCACACTGGAGGATATATGTCAGCATATAGCTGGGCCTGATTTTCCTACAGCAGCGGAGATCATCACTCCACAGTTTGAGATTCAGCAGATCTACCAGAAGGGCAATGGTAGTTTCCGGCTGCGGGCTAGATATGAGCTTGAGGGGGGTGATGTCGTCATTACTGCGCTCCCGCATCAGGTCTCCGGAGATAAAATAATGGAGCAGATAGCTCGGCAGATGCAGGCGCGTAAACTGCCTATGGTGGAGGATCTGCGGGATGAGTCTGACCATGAGAACCCAACTCGATTGATCATTATGCCGCGCTCCAATCGGGTGGATATTGAACGGTTGATGGCTCACCTGTTTGCCACCACCGATCTGGAGCGGAGTTACCGGGTTAATCTTAATGTCATCGGCCTCGATGGTAGGCCTCAAGTGAAGGATCTGCGGCAGCTTCTCAAGGAGTGGCTTAAGTTTCGTTACAATACAGTAGAGCGCCGTCTGAGTTATCGCCTGGGTAAGGTAAAAGAGCGGCTCCATCTATTGGATGGTCTGCTGGTTGCCTTGTTGAATATAGATGAGGTTATCAAGATTATCCGTAGCGCAGAGCGGCCCAAAGATGAGCTGATGCAGCGTTTTAAACTCTCCGCTATTCAGGCCGATTATGTGCTCGATACCAAGTTGCGTCAGTTGGCTCGACTAGAAGAGGTAAAGATTAAATCTGAGCAAAAGGAGCTACAGCAGGAGCGGGAGCAGCTGGAGAAGACCCTCAGTTCAAAACAGCGGATGAAGAGCATGATTCGCAAGGAGATAGAGGCAGATGCAGAGGAGTATGGTGATGAACGCCGCTCGCCTATCGTAGAGCGACCTGCGGCCGAGGCACTGGGTGAGAGTGATCTGTTACCTAGTGAGTTGGTAACGGTGATCCTGTCGGAGAAGGGGTGGGTGCGTAGCGCCAAGGGGCATGATATCGACCCTGCTGGGATTAACTACAAGGCGGGAGATGCTTTTCTCGACGCGGCACATCTGCGGAGCAATCAACCGGTGGTGTTTCTCGATAGCACCGGT
>CBFDBF010000072.1:0-7306 GCA_965602975.1 uncultured Gammaproteobacteria bacterium
TATCCCTTTCAACCTAAAGTCGCGGGGAGAGTTGTAGCTGTGAATTTATGGAATAGTTGTATTGATCATCTAGAGACGGAGCTGTCTGCTCGTGATTTTAATACCTGGATCAGACCCCTATATCCAGTAGAATCTAACGATACTATACGACTACTGGCCCCCAACCGATTTGTTCTGGATTGGGTAAAAACCCATCATTTACAAGAGATTATAGATTTTATGGAGCACTCCCTTGGGGAGAAGCAACCAGATGTAGTGCTCGAGATTGGCAGTCGCCCACAAGCCTCTACCACTGATAATACCAATTCAACCCCATCTATTTTTGACTCTTATCGTGCCAACCCCAACCAAATTAATAACATACCCAGCAACATCAACCCAACCTTCTCCTTTGAAACCTTTGTCGAGGGGAAATCAAACCAATTAGCACGAGCTGCGGCTATTCAGGTAGGAGATAATCCGGGTAGTGTAAACAATCCACTATTTATTTATGGTGGTGTCGGTTTGGGTAAAACCCACCTAATGCACGCCATCGGCAACCAGATCCTACAGAGTCAACCCAATGCCAGAGTGGTATATCAACACTCTGAAGGATTTGTCTCTCAGATGGTAAAATCCTTACAAAACAATAAGATAGACGAGTTTAAGCGGCGTTATCGTTCAGTTAATGCCCTACTAATCGATGATGTTCAGTTCTTCGCTGGTAAAGAGCGCTCCCAAGAGGAATTTTTTCACACCTTTAACACACTTTTTGAATCACAACAGCAGATAATCCTTACCAGTGACCGTTTTCCCAAAGAGGTAACTGGATTAGAGGAGCGTCTGCGTTCACGTTTTGGTTGGGGACTAACTGTAGCAATTGAACCACCAGATTTAGAGACTCGAGTTGCCATCCTGAAAAAGAAGGCACTCCAACTATTTGGAATTGACTTTCCAGATGAGGTGGCATTCTTTATAGGAAACCGGGTACGCTCTAATATTCGTGAACTAGAGGGTGCACTGCGCCGCATCGTCGCCAATGCTGAATTTACCGGTCAACCGATTACCCAAGAGTTTGCCAAAGAGGCGCTGCGCGACATGTTGGCAGCTCAAGATAAGTTGGTCACTATAGACAACATCCAGAAGACCGTGGCAAAGTATTTCAATATTCGCACCTCTGAGCTACTTTCAAGCACCAGAAGTAGAGCGATAGCCAGGCCACGACAGATTGCGATGGCCCTAGCAAAAGAGCTGACCAGCCATAGTTTGCCAGAGATTGGGCGAGCATTTGGCGGTAGAGACCATACCACGGTACTCTATGCGACTAGAAAGATCGTTGAGTTACGAGAGAGTGATAGTAGAATAGAGGAGGATTATGCAAATCTGTTAAGAACTTTGACCAATTGATGTGGATAAGTTGTGGATACTTTTTCATCCCTTAAAACCGTCAATTTATACACAAGTTATCTACAGGTTTATACCAACTATAACCATCCATTATAAACAGCATATTTATACTATAACCAATTGAAAATACAGACTATTTATAAGATATACACAGATTATCGTCGCCCTAATAATAACAATAAGTATTTTATTTAAATATATATATATTATTAAGAGAGCTTAAGCATGAAAATAAATACCGATAAGGAATCTTTACTCAAGCCTTTACAGCTCATTGGTGGAGTAGTGGAACGTAGGCAGACTCTTCCAATTCTTGCCAATATCTTAGTAAATGCAGGAGATGGGCGTCTGCATATTACGGCAACGGATTTAGAGTTAGAGCTTAAAACATCATTTGCAGCAGATATTGGTGGTGAGTTAGATTTTACTCTTCCAGCCAGAAAGTTTATTGATATCTGTAGGGCGTTACCAGAAGAGGCCAAGGTTGAAATTGAGATAAAAAGTGAGCGGGCAATAATCAAGAGTGGACGTAGTCGGTTTACCTTAGGAATGTTACCAGCTAAAGATTATCCTAGTATGGAGGCTACTAATAGCAGTTATATTGTCTCTATGTCTGAGGGTAAATTGAAGGATCTGCTAGAGAAGAGTCAATTTGCAATGGCACAACAGGATGTACGCTACTATCTCAACGGTATGTTATTAGAGCGTGAGGGGGAGGTTATTCGTACTGTCGCCACTGATGGCCACCGTCTCGCCATGAGTGAGCAGCAGATAGATAGAGGGGAGGGTGGTGATTTTCAGATTATCTTGCCACGTAAAGCGGTACTTGAACTGTCCAGAATGCTTAGTGATGGTGATACCTCTGTGCAGCTAGAAATTGGCTCCAACCATATTCAAATAGTAATTGGAGATACACTATTTACATCTAAGCTGATAGATGGAAAATTCCCTGATTATCAACAAGTTATACCAGTTGGCGCTGATAAAAAGGTGGTTGCAGATCGGGATGAGTTAAAGATGGCACTGCAGCGTACCTCTATCCTCTCTAATGAAAAATATCGTGGGATTCGTTTTAGCTTTAAGCCAAATGTGCTCGGTCTATTGGCACACAATCCAGAGCAGGAAGAGGCTGAAGAGGAGATGGAGATTAAATACGATGGCAAAGAGATAGCAATAGGTTTTAATGTCGGTTATCTGTTAGATGTGCTTGCTGTTGTTCCTACGAATGAGATCATAATAAAAATAAAAGATGAGGATAGTAGTTGTCTCATAGAGAGTAGTGACTCTGGTAATAGCCGGTATGTAGTGATGCCGATGAGGTTGTAGCTGTATCTGATAGACCTTTTAATATTATGCCTCTGGGGCTGATTAGAATCCATAACTTGCGCAATATCCAGGAGATTGAACTGGAGCCAGAGTGGGGTATTAATCTTATCTGGGGATCTAATGGCTCTGGTAAAACCTCTATTCTGGAGGCAATCTATCTTCTGGGCCGAGGCCACTCATTTCGTGGTCGAGAGAGTCAACCACTGATTCGTGATGGTAGTGATAACCTGGATCTATATGCACAGATTGAGCAGGTTTCTGGTGAGCGCATAGGGGTTGGTCTGCGTAAAGGGAGAGATAGCAGTGAGGCTAGAGTTGGTAATAGTAGTATCAAAAAGATCTCAGATTTAGCTAGAACACTGCCTATATCCATACTTACCCCACAATCTCATGAGATCCTGGAGAGAGGACCACAGTACCGACGACGCTTTATTGATTGGGGTGTGTTCCACGTGGAACATCAATATCGGGGGATTGCTGAGCGTTATCAACGAATCCTGCAACAGAGGAATGCTGCACTTAGAGAGAGGAGTAGTGATGCGTCTCTTTGGAGTCTTGAGTTAGGAGAGGCTGGGGAGCAGTTGGAGCAGTTGCGGGGTGAGTATTTAAAAGAGTTGCGTAGAGGAGTAGGTGAGGTGTTGGATGAGCTCTCTGGAGGGAGAGAGATAGAATTAGAGTGGCGCAGGGGGTGGCCACCAAAGCTCACTCTAGAGGAGGCTCTGGCCAGATCACTAGAGCGTGATCAAAACAGAGGCTACACTTCGGTCGGCCCACATCGGGCAGACCTGGTGGTACGGATGGATGGTGAGAGGGTGGAGAAGCGTGCTTCACGTGGGCAGCAGAAACTTATTGTGGCTGCCATGGCTATTGCCCAAGCCAGGTTGGCGCAAGAAAAAAATGGTGTAGACCCAGTGATATTGGTAGATGATCTACCGGCAGAGCTGGATGGTAAGAATAGAACAAAGCTTATGGGGATACTGCAACAATCAGGTTTACAGGTGTTTATTACAGGGGTGGAGCGCGATCCATTCCAGGGATTGGGGATAGAACAGATGTTCCACGTGGAACATGGAGCGGTTGGTAGGCCTTGATAGTCTTAGGCGTGGTATAATGGGTGATACCATTTTAAGGAGCAATAGTAGATGAGTTATGACTCTTCCAACATTAAGGTTTTAAAGGGCCTTGATGCAGTGCGTAAACGGCCAGGTATGTATATCGGGGATACCGATGATGGTACTGGTCTACACCATATGGTATTTGAGGTGGTGGATAACTCTATCGATGAGGCGCTGGCTGGACACTGTAGCGAAATCAAAGTTACGGTACATGAGGATCAGACGGTAACAGTTAGTGATAATGGCCGTGGTATCCCTGTAGACATCCATGAGGAGGAGAATCGTTCAGCGGCAGAGGTAATCATGACGGTGCTGCATGCTGGCGGTAAGTTTGATGATAACTCCTATAAAGTTTCTGGAGGGCTGCATGGAGTTGGTGTTTCGGTAGTAAATGCGTTGTCAGAGGAGTTGACACTTACTATCTATCGCCACGGTAAAATTTATCAACAGGAGTATCGACTGGGTGAGCCGGTGGCACCGCTTGCTGTAACCGGTGAAACCGAGAAGAGTGGTACCGAGCTTACCTTTAAGGCGAGTGCGGATACTTTTAGTAATATAGAGTTTCATTATGACATTCTGGCAAAGCGGCTACGAGAGCTATCTTTTCTTAACTCAGGAGTGCGTATTGTCCTAAAGGATGAAGCGCAAGATAGGGAAGATATCTTTGAATATCAAGGGGGTATACGGGCTTTTGTTGAACATCTTAGCCGCAAAAAAACCCAACTACACAACAAGGTATTTTACTTTGATGCTGAGCGAGATGATGTGTCGGTAGAGATAGCGATGCAGTGGAATGAGTCATATCAAGAGAGTATTTTCTGTTTTACCAATAATATTCCACAGCGAGATGGCGGTACCCATATGGCCGGATTTCGCGCCGGTCTGACCCGTACCCTGAATCAGTATATAGAGAAGGCAGGGTTGGCGAAAAAGCAGAAGGTAAACACCACTGGAGATGATGCCCGTGAAGGGTTAACCGCGGTACTCTCAGTCAAAATTCCAGATCCAAAGTTCTCCTCCCAGACGAAAGATAAACTGGTCTCTTCTGAGATTAAGGGCATTGTAGAGGGGTTGTTGGCAGATAACTTTAACGCCTTTTTGTTGGAAAATCCGGCAGATGCAAAATCGATTGTCGGCAAGATGATCGAGGCGGCGCGTGCCCGTGAGGCGGCGCGTAAAGCGCGGGAGATGACTCGGCGCAAGGGGGTACTGGATATTGCGGGATTACCAGGCAAGCTGGCTGATTGTCAGGAGAAAGATCCAGCACTATCTGAAATTTATCTGGTAGAGGGTGACTCCGCTGGTGGTTCTGCCAAGCAGGGCAGGGACCGGCGCAGTCAGGCGATTCTCCCTTTGAAGGGAAAGATCCTCAATGTGGAGAAGGCGCGGTTTGACAAGATGATCGCATCCGCTGAGGTGGGGACACTTATAACAGCACTTGGTTGTGGTATTGGACGCGATGAGTTTGATCCACAAAAGCTGCGTTACCACCGCATAATAATCATGACGGATGCCGATGTAGATGGTGCCCATATCCGTACTCTGTTGCTCACTTTTTTCTATCGTCAGATGCGGGAGCTGGTAGAGCGTGGCCATATTTACATTGCGCAACCACCACTATACAAAATCAAAAAAGGCAAACAGGAGCAGTATCTAAAAGATGATGCTGATCTAAATAACCATCTGTTACAGAGTGCTCTAGATGGTGCAGAGTTACATGTAGATGCATCTGCCCCAGCTATTACCGGGACAGCATTAGAGACTTTGGCGCATCAATTTCAAGCAGCTATAGGCACTGTGCAGCGGGCAGCCAAGAGGTATGATGCTGCCGTGTTGGAACAGTTGATATATATGCCATACATTGATGATAACATATTGAATAATAAAGAAAAATTTGGCAATTGGCTGACCGATCTGGAGGCGCGCATAAACGCTGAGCGCGGCATCTCTGATCGTTACCATCTGCAAGCGATAGAGGCTACTGATGGGCAGCCTGGTGCGATTGAGGTAATTCGACGTGTACACGGTATCGACGATACGGGAGAGCTCCCCTATGAGTTCTTCTCCAGCAATGAGTATCGACGTTTAGCTAGAATGGGTGAAGAGCTGGATGGTTTACTACAAGATGATGCTTACATTCGGCGTGGTGAGCGTAGTCTAAAGGTGTCCAGTTTTCGGCAAGCACTAGAGTGGCTGTTAGAAGAGGCCAAGCGTGGTCAAAATATCCAGCGCTACAAAGGCCTGGGTGAGATGAATCCAGAACAGCTCTGGGATACCACCATGAATCCAGAGACTAGACGGCTACTACAGGTCACTATCGAAGATGCGGTTGGTGCCGATCTTATCTTTACCACCTTGATGGGTGATCAGGTAGAGCCACGTCGGGAGTTTATCGAAAAGAACGCTTTGGCGGTGGATAATTTGGATGTTTAATCGGTGATTGGAAGTTATGTGTGGTCGAGAGGGGGCATAAACCTTGGTGAATGAGGAGAAGCAAAAAATCGCACTATTTATTGATGCGGACAATGCCCCGGCCAATAAGTTTGAGACTGTTTTGACTGAAGTAGCAAAATATGGGGTAGTTACAATCCGCAGAGCCTATGGAAACTGGAAATCCACGACCCTTAAATCATGGGAAGATATTCTGCATGAACATGCCATACAACCTATACAGCAATTCGATATGATCAAAGGAAAAAACGCGTCTGATATTGCCTTGGTGATAGATGCAATGGATGTCATGTATACAAAAGAGATAGATGTTATGTGTTTTATCTCATCAGATTGTGATTTTACCCCTTTGGTTACACGTGCATTAGCTGATGGTAAGGTTGTATTTGGTTTTGGTGAACGTAAGGCACCAAAGCCTTTTGTGAATGCCTGCTCAAGGTTTCTCTATCTCGATGAAGAGACACGGGTAAACAGCGCCGTAAAACCTAAATCAAAAAACATAAAATCTGATACCAAATTAATAAATTTATTGCGGCAATCGATAGAGGCTATAGCAGAAGATAATGGGTGGGCAGCCCTTGGTCCTGTTGGTTCGCATATATCAAACACCACCTCATTTGATGCGCGTAACTATGGGTACAAAAATTTAAGCAGTTTATTTAATGCCATAGATCTATTTGAACTAAAACGCAGTGAAGATAATTCATATTTAGTTCGCGCTCATAGGAAGAAGAAAAAAGCTTGATCCAATACGCTAAAAACCAACATGGCTAAACCCTGTATGCCTGGTGTTAGTTAACGGTAAACATAAAGAATCTCTGATTAATTTCTCTTCCACTTATAGGGTAGGTTAGAATGGGAGGCAGTCACTGTTTTGACTCCCCCTTCCATCCTAGGTTTCCACTCCCAGCTAACGCCATTCACCTACAAGTGGGGGAGGGGCTAAACGGTATTAATCAGAGATCCCATAAATTATTAGGGGTGACCGTAAGGGTGTAGTTACACTATATGCTTCGTGGTTTTACCTT
>CBFDBF010000073.1:0-7289 GCA_965602975.1 uncultured Gammaproteobacteria bacterium
CGTTTGAGCAGAAACTGGGTGAGTAGTGGCACCGGCCTGCCGGTTGAACCCTTTGCTTTGCCACTATTCCAGGCGCTGCCCGCTATATCCAGATGGGCCCAGTTGAGCTTTTTGGTAAAGCGGGAGAGAAAGCAGGCGGCAGTAATGGTGCCACCGCCGCCGCCGGGGGTGCCTATATTGGCGATATCGGCAAAGTTACTGTCGATCTGCCCTTGATACTCATCCCAGAGGGGGAGCTGCCAAACACGATCTCCACTCTGTTCACCCGCCTCTAGTAGCTCTGCGGTAAGTTTTTCGCTATTGCCTAGCAGCCCAGAAGCGTGGTGTCCCAAGGCGACGACACAGGCACCGGTGAGGGTGGCTATATCTACCACTACAGCTGGTTGAAAGCGTTCTGCATAGGTGATGGCATCACACAGAATAAGCCGTCCCTCGGCATCAGTGTTGAGCACCTCAATGGTTAGTCCAGACATGCTGGTCACAATGTCGCCTGGTTTGTTGGCAGCACCATCCGGCAGGTTCTCAGAGGTTGGAATGATTCCTATCAAGTTGATCGGCAGCTCCATCTCCAGACAGGCGGCCATGGTTCCGAGGACACTGGCGCCACCACACATATCATATTTCATCTCATCCATGGCGTTGGATGGTTTGATCGAGATCCCTCCAGCATCGAAGGTTAGCCCCTTTCCAACCAAGACCACTGGCTTGCTCTTGGCCTTGCCACCACGATACTCCATAACGATCAGTTGAGCCGGTTGACGGCTCCCCTTGGAGACCGAGAGCAGGGCACCCATGCCCAGTTTTTCCATCTGTTTTTCGCTCAGCACCTTGACCTGTAGCTTGCTCGATTTGCGCCCCAACTTCTTTGCACTCTCCGCCAGATAGGTTGGAGTACAGATGTTGCCCGGTAGATTGCCCAGATCTTTGGCCATGGAGGTACCATTGGCGATGGCTTGGCCGTGGTCAACAGCGCGTTTAGCACTCTGGAGCTGTCGCCGCTCTGTAAGCAGCAGGGTTAGCTTTTGCAGTGGTTTCTTCGGTGGTTTGGTCTCACTCTTACAGCGGTCGAAGCGATAGGTTGCACTGGCAGCAGAGATCACCGTGTCACGCAGCAGAGTGTAGTTGGATCCATCTGTGGTCTTGAGCTCACTCAGGCAGGAGATTGCCTCGGTGGCACCACTGTTGTTTACTGCTGTTATCGCCTTGGTTGCCACCTTGCGTGCGGTGGCCATACTGAACTCCCTCTCTGGGCCGCAGCCGACGAGTAGGATGCGGCTGCAGAGGGTCTCTGGAACACTGTGTAGCATCAGGGTCTGACCGCTGCTGCCATCCATGTCTCCACTCCGTAGAATCTTGGTCAGATAGCCACCACTGGCACGATCTACAATTCTGGCAGTGGCAGATAGTCTACGTTTGGCGTATACACCAAGAATTAGGCAGGCGCTGCGCTGTTTGGATGGATCCCCAGATTTAATGCCGAATTTCATGTTTTCTCCTACAAGTCCCAAGTCTGAACCGGAAGATTCAGACAAAAAATTGATTCTCACCTACGCCATTTTTAGTTACGATGGGTGTTTACTCTACCAGTCTACAAAAAATGGCAGTATTTACCACAGTTTGTTGCAGTTACCTGATGTTTTTCTTCAGAATATGGGAATAATCACAGTTTAAAGGCCATGCTATCCATTATTGACCGCTATATCCTACTAGAGGTGCTGAAGGCGTTTCTGGCGATTCTGACGGTGCTGTTCACCATCTTTCTTGGCCAGATCTTCATGAAGATCCTGCAGCAGGCGGCATCTGGGGCCATTAGCAATGATGTACTGTTTACCCTGGTTGGGCTAGATGCGCTGCATGTCTTGGGTACAGTGCTGCCTCCAGCCTTCTTCTTCTCTATTCTCTATGCCATAGGTCGGATGTATCGGCAGAATGAGATGACCGCTATGGCGGCCAGTGGAGTTGGTACGGCGCGTATCTACCGCTCTGTCCTCTACGCTGCGGTACCGGTAGCGCTAATAGTGGCCTGGCTCACCCTATCGGTGCTGCCATGGATGAACCAGACAAAAGAGACAATTCTGGAGAAAGAGAAGGAGAATACCGAGTTTACTGCCACTATCGCTGGCCGTTTTAATGAGTTTCGCCGCGGTGGATTGGTCTTCTATGTAGAGGAGATGTCGGCCGACAAAAGCAAGCTACGCAATATATTCGTACAGAATAGGCAGCACGGTAAGTTGGGGCTGATTACTGCGGCAGATGGGTATCAGTACATAGATGAGGATTCTGGAGACCGTTTTATAGTGCTGCAAAACGGGCATCGCTATGAGGGGCAGCCGGGAGATAATGAGTTCTCTATCGGCCGGATGGATCAGTATGGAGTGCGTATTACCAGTCAGGAGGTAAAGGCTGGAGCCGTGCCTCTAAGGGCGCGCTCTACAACTGAACTTAGGGCCTCCAGCAATATAGGGTACAAGTCAGAGCTACAGCAGCGCCTACTGCTGCCGGTAGCAGTACTGGTATTTGCTCTGGTAAGTGTCCCTCTCTGCCGTACTATGCCGCGGGAGGGGATGGCTGGACAGATTGGTCTGGCTATCCTTTTCTATATTCTATTCATCAACTTACAGGCTATATCTGGAAACTGGATGAAGGTTGGAGTTACCCCCGTATGGATGGGACGCTGGTGGGTGCATATTATAATGCTGGGTCTGGGTGGGGCACTGCTGTTTCTTAAATCCCAACAGTTTGATCAGATGCGACGTCGGCTCTTAGTGAGGGAGCGGTAGTGAAGATATTAGATCGCTATATCGGCAAGACAGTGATTATCAATATACTGTTGATGTTGACTATTCTGCTGGCTCTGGTTGCCTTTGGTAATCTAATTGAGGAGTTGGAGGATGTAGGGGAGGGGGACTATCGTGTTGCTGATGCCTTTCTCTATATCTTGATGATTATGCCGCGGCGTATCTATGAGCTATTCCCTATCTCTGTACTGCTTGGGAGCATGGTTGGGCTTGGTGGTCTAGCCAGTCACTCTGAGTTGAATGCCATGCGGGCGGCCGGGGTCTCTCTTACCAGAATTATCGTAGCGGTGCTGAAGGCCGGTGTGGTGATGGTGGCAATAGTGATCGTAGTGGGAGAGTTTATTGCACCTGCTACCGAGCAGTATGCGGAGAGTATGCGCTCCTCCAGGATATCTAAACAGATCACCCTGAAAACCGAATATGGGTTTTGGGCAAGGGATGGAGACTCGTTTGTAAATATCCGTCAAATTCTGCCGGGGGCCAGGCTTAAGGATATCTACATCTATGAGTTTGCCGATGATGGTCGGCTGCGTATCGCTACCCATGCTGGGTTTGCTCAGTACCGAGATGACCACTGGCTGTTGAGTGATATCCGGCAGAGTACCTTTAGCATAGATCGAGTAGAGAGCAGGATGATAGAGAGCGCCTCTTGGGAGTCGATGCTTAATCCTGCCCTGCTAAATGTAGTGGTGGTGCGCCCTACCATGCTACCGATCTGGGGGCTATTTCGTTATATCAGATTTATGCATGATAACGGTCAGAGTGCCATCCCATTTGAGGTGGCATTTTGGAGTAAGTTGTTGATGCCGATAGTCACTTTAGTGATGGTATTTCTGGCGGTGCCGTTTGTGTTTGGGGTGCTGCGCAGTGTCGGTATAGGCTCCCGTATTTTCGCGGGTACTTTGATTGGCACCACCTTTTTTCTGCTGAATAAAGTATTTAATCATATGGCGGTGGTGTATGAGTTAAGTCCACTATTTGCCGCTGCATTTCCGCTTATATTGGTGATGGGTTTGGCCTTCTGGATGATGCGGAAGATTTATTGATTGTAGGATATGGTTGTCAGGGTTGGGGGTTAAGCTTGGCATTATGAGTATAGATTTTAACTCTGTCCCCTCTACCCTTTTAGTCTGGCAGCAGAATCAGTTTAGTATTTGATGCGCGGTCGTGCCAAGCAAGCTGTTCCCGATCCACCAGTATCCAGAGGAAGCCGAGGCCACAGACTGCCCAAGAGAGTAGGGCGACTGCATAGCGCAGTAGTGCATCTTGTAGCCGCAGTGGTTGGCCGTTGCTGCGCACCACCTGTAGATGCCAAACCCGCATCCCCAGAGTTTGACCGCCACGTAGCCAGAACCAGATAAAAAAACCGATCGAGATCAATACTAGATAGAGGCGATAGAGTATATTGGTCGGGTCGAGGCTATAACCTAGTCCCGCCTCTAAGAGGAAGGTGATTATCGCCACAGCCACCAGCAGCACAGCGGCCAATAGAAGAACATCGTAGGCGATAGCCGCTAGACGGCGGAATAGTCCAGGTGTGTTCATCCAACCACTCCCAGGGAGCGCTGTCTAAACTCCACTCCAAGCTCCAGTGCTATACGTTTACATGCGGCAATATCTACTCCATCGAGACCATCTATCGCAGTTGCAGTAACCTGGGGAATATACTTTGGTGCCAACCGTAGAAACTCCAGCATAGCCTCAAATGATCCCTGTATGGCTGGCAGGCAGTGGCGGTCATATACCTCGCTATTTTGGGCGTTGAGTGAGATCGATATAGAGTCTATCCAAGGTGCCATCTCCGGCAGTACATTACGTTTATGTACCAGATTAGCCAAGCCATCGCTGTTGACTCTTACCATGCCACCGCCATCTTTAATAAAGCGTGCCACCTCCAACATAACTTGCAGCTGCAGAGTTGGTTCACCATAGCCACAGAAGACGATCTCAGCATAATCTGCTGGATCTCCTATAGCCGCTATAACCTCCTCTGTAGATGGGCGGTGATCCAGGCTTAGATCATAGTCGTGTAGCTGAAAATCTCCTTGGTTCTTAGGGCAGAAGGTACAGCCCAAGGTACAGCGGTCGGTGATATTCAGGTAGAGGCGGTCATCAATTTGGTAACTGATCTGTGGCACTTACTTTCCCCTGTCTGCAGCTAGCTTGTTCGCTATATGTTGCCCCAACTGTTTGAACTTTCTGAATTGAGCTTCAGTCAGGGAGTCTGGTTCTGTAGCATCGGCATAGAGGATGCCGATCGGTCGGTCGTTTACAAATAGAGATAGGGCGAAGAAGCCGCGTGTATCTATGCTCTTTTGTATCTTCTCAGGAATCAGGGGCAGGTACTTGCTGCGGGTTTTGGCGTTCATCCATATCCCCTGAGGCTTGCTCAACAAGATGGCAAACAGGCTGTTTTTATCTAGGGGAATAGAGAGCTGGCGTATCGGGTCATCTCTGGTTGCCCCTAGTACGAAACGTGCATTTATTTTTTTGCGGTCACTGCTCAGGATGGCAAACAGCGTCCGCTGCATACCTAGATCTCTCCGTATTATCTTTAAGTTTTTGGAAAAGATCTGCTGTAGTCTGTTGCTAGATTTAGGTGGCTTAATCGGCACCCTGTATGGTGTTACAAACTGAGTTGCCGTCACCGGCAGTGGTAGCGTCTCCATCTCTCTAGCGATACCGGTGGCCAAATTATGCATCGATGCACTGGCATGATCGGTAGATAGCCCCTGCAGCTGTGCCATATGCTCTGCTATATCCAGACAAGAGGTCGAATCCCAACTCTGTTCAGAGCTGCGTGCCAGGGTGGCCGCCAGTACCACCTCCAAAGTGCGCCTCTGTAGCGGCCAGCAGCAGTTTAGAGCAGCACTGGTAAGGGCTGGTAGTTTCCACTGTTTGGCTAGAGTTAGACTGAGCTGGTTGAGGCTGCAGCCGAGAATCGCCATAGATGCATGGTTGTGGTCTAAACCGCTTGCCACCAGAGACTCTATCTTTCTCATCCTCCCTTCGGCATGAGCCCATAGCGCCATCTCGCCACAGCTATAGAACATGGCGGCAAGCCCCATCTCTTCCGGATTATCATCACCGTGTTGTTGACCCCAGTGACGGGCGTAGTATGCGGCATGGATTGCCCGAGAGTAGCAACGAATCAACCCATCAGCAGCCACATGTTTGCTTCCTAGCAGCAGTGTCACCTCACGCATAATCTTACCTACAGCTGGCAGTCCCAACAGCGAGATGGCGTGAGCCAGAGTGGCAGGAGGCTCTCTCTCTACACCAGATCGGGAGGGGAGACCACGAAATATGGCCAGTGCAGAGCCGGGATCACGGTCGATAACCTGCTGCAGGTCGATATTGGTGGTATTAGGGCTGTCCAGCAGCTCGCTAATGCGCTCTAATGATGGAGCCATCGCTGGCAGGTGGCTTATGCTCAAGGTTTCAGTCCACCCACGGAGAGTGTTTGGCATTACAGCAGAGTCCTATAAACTGGAAAACCGCTACATGAGAACACAAACAGGGAATTATGCAAATATAGCGGCATCGGCAGATGAGGTGGTGGTGCTGGTTCATGGCATCTGGATGACCGGAGCCAGCATGTGGTGGCTGGCACGAAAGATACGCCGTTGTAGTCTGCGGACCTGCTGCTTCTCCTATCGCTCTATTCGCCACTCACCGCCGGAGAGTGCCCGGAAGTTAGCTGCATACATAGATAAAATAGAGGCGGGTACAATCCATCTGGTTGGCCATAGCCTGGGTGGGATAGTTCTACTACACTTGCTTGCCCAACAGCGTGATTTTCCTCCAGGCCGAGTCATATTATTAGGCTCCCCAGTGCTCGGTAGTGCAATTGCACGGCGTATAGCGGCCATCCCACTACTAAAACCTCTGCTTGGACGTAGTATAGAGCAGGGGCTACTGGGTGGGGCACCATCTTGGAGTGGTGAGCGACAGCTAGGTATCATTGCTGGCAGCACTCAGAATGGGATTGGCATCGGCTGGCTACTAGGAGGGGTTGATGGTCCCAGTGACGGGACTGTAAAAACAGCCGAGACCAGAGTGCCAGGTGGTGATGATTACTGCCTGCTCAACATCAGCCATATCGGTATGCTTTTCTCATCTAGAGTTGCGAGCGAATTGTGCGGCTTTTTACGCCTAGGTAGATTCAAACAGTGCCAATAGTATCTGGTTAGTAGGGGCTTGGGTGGATGTCTGGTTAGCACCCTTATCTGTCTCTTTTGAATTCTAACCACTCAAGCAGCGGCGCGCATTAGCGCACCTAGCCACGCAGTGGCCGCCCTGCTGCCTTGACTGGTTAAATTACTCGCCCCAGAATTTCCACCATTTTTTACTATTCTCTTCTCTTGATTGTTGTCCTTGTTCAGAGCCTTTACCGAGTTCATTTTGTGTTTGTTCGGTTTTCTTGATTGTCTGTTTTTCAAGACCCTTTGTTTCACTAGAATGCTCTTTCTTCTCTTTCTTCTCTTTCTT
>CBFDBF010000074.1:0-7283 GCA_965602975.1 uncultured Gammaproteobacteria bacterium
CAGCGAATGGTCGCTATTTGATCTAGGTCTGTTTGCCCAGAACTTGATGCTGGCGGCTCACGCTAAGGGGTTAGGCTGTGTACCGCAGGCATTTTTAACCGATTACGCTACAGATATAAAAGAGTTCTTATCTATTCCAGCAGGCAAGCGGCTGGTACTAGGAATCTCTATCGGCTATCCCGATATGGAGTCTCCGGTTAACAACATGGGTAGTGAGAGGGTAGATAGTGAGGAGTTTACCACCTGGATAGAGTAGGATTTAGTGATTGCGTCCCTGCTGCAACATCCGATCTAACACATTGGCAAAGGCTTGGCGGTCGCTTTTGCTGATGGGGGGCGGGCCACCACTCGCCTCACCTATATCACGCATCTCCTGCATAAAGTTACGCAGCGACAACCGCTGCTGGATATTATCTGGTGTATAGTGCTCACCCCGTGGATTGATGGCATCTGCCCCCTTCTCAATCACCTCTGCTGCTAGCGGTATATCTGCGGTAATCACCAGATCACCGGCAACTACCTGCTGTACGATATAGCTGTCTGCCACATCGAAGCCACTGCCCACTCGGACACTCTTTATATAGGGCGATGGCGGAGTCCGCAGGGCTTGGTTTGCCACTAGGGTAAGGGGCAACTCTACCCGCTGAGCGGCACGATAGAGGATATCCTTAACCACGTTAGGACAGGCGTCTGCATCGACCCATATATGCATAACTACTCCAATTATTGCGTAAAAACAGCTATTTTCCCGCTTTTTATCGCCGCTTGCCAACTTTTTGGGCAATTATCTGTCGAATAGCGTACAATCCGCGCCCTTTCACCTACTCTTATTATACATATTACCCGGAGCGTCCAACTTGCGCCTGCCGGGCACTACTCGGCGGAACGCTCCATGACTACCCAAGATATCACCTCATTCTCCCAGCTGGCGCTAGCACCAGCTATTCTCAAATCGATTGAGGAGGTAGGATATGAGGCTCCATCACCGATTCAAGCCAAAAGCATTCCCATCCTGTTGGAGGGGCATGATCTTATTGGACAAGCACAGACCGGAACCGGTAAAACTGCCGCCTTTGCGCTACCGTTATTGAGTAATCTGGATAGCTCGCGTAAACACACCCAAATGCTGGTGCTGACCCCGACGCGGGAGCTAGCAATTCAGGTGTCTGAGGCGATCCAGACCTACGCTCGGCACCTTCCTGGATTCCATATAATGCCGATCTATGGTGGCCAGAGCATGGGCATCCAGCTACGGCAGTTGAAGCGAGGTGTACAGGTGATAGTTGGCACCCCTGGGCGCATCATGGATCACCTGCGGCGCAAGACCATAAATCTCCAGCAGCTCCAGTCGATAGTTCTAGATGAGGCTGACGAGATGCTACGGATGGGCTTTATTGATGATGTAGAGTGGATCTTGGAGCAGACCCCGAAGGGTCGCCAAGTGGCACTCTTCTCGGCCACCATGCCGCCCGCTATCGCCAGAGTGGCGAGGAAACACCTCAACGCTCCGGTAGAGGTGAAGATTAAGGCAAAAACCGCCACTGTAGATACCATCAACCAGCGTTTCTGGCAGGTGAGTGGGCTGCACAAACTGGATGCCTTGACCAGAATCCTGGAGGCTGAGACGATGGATGCTGGCTTGGTTTTTGTCCGTACCAAGAGATCTACTGTAGAGCTAGCGGAAAAGCTAGAGGCGCGTGGTTACGCTAGCGCCCCTCTGAATGGGGATATGAATCAAGCTCTGCGGGAGCGCACCGTCGAGCGTCTAAAAAAAGGCGGCCTTGATCTGGTGGTTGCTACTGATGTGGCGGCTCGTGGGTTAGATGTGAAACGAATCAGCCATGTTATCAACTACGACATCCCCAACGACACAGAGTCCTATATCCATCGCATCGGCCGCACCGGACGGGCGGGCAGCAAAGGTGAGGCGATCCTATTTGTCGCCCCACGCGAACGGAGTATGCTCCGCTCCATTGAGAGGGCGACCAGGCAGACGATCACCTCCATGCAGCTACCATCAAGAGAGCAGCTTACTGATCATCGAGTAGATCGTTTCAAGCAGCTTATAAGCACCACCATTGAGTCCCAGGAGTTGGGTTTTTTTGAAGAGCTAATCGATGGCTTTCAGAGCGAACACAATATCGGCATGAGTGAAATTGCTGCCGCCCTGGCATATCTCGTACAACTTGAGCGCCCACTCCAGGTTGAAGAGCGTAAACACAAAAAGCAGAAAAACATTGAGCCGCGCGACACAGAGAGAAAGCCTTCGCGCAAGCAGAAACAGAAAAACTCTGAACCGCACGACACGCAAAGCAAGCCTCCGCATAAGCAGAAGAGAGAGCAGGAGCGCAAGCAGGATGATATCCCAATGGAGCCATACCGCCTTGAGGTGGGAACAGAGCATGGGGTTGAAGCGAAGAATATTGTCGGCGCTATCGCCAACGAGGCAGGGATTGAGAACAAGCATATAGGCCAGATCAAACTACATGAAAAATATAGCACTATCGAGCTGCCTGAAGGGATGCCTAAAGATGTCTATAAACACCTTAAAAGGGTATGGGTCTGTGGTCAGCAACTAAAGATAAGCAAGCTGGCTGGCGCCACCGGCAATAGTAAAAAACCCCGTAAAGGACACAAACCAGCGCACAAAAAGAGCTAAGCGCAAACATGAAAGCCGTTATATATGCTAAGTTAGGCTGACAATAGCACGTTATAGGTAGCTGATATGCAACGTAACTTCCTCAAACAGCTGCGCCGAGAACTCCCCTCTTGGGTCGAGCAAGGGTGGGTAGTTCCAGGTAGTGAACAACCTATTCTTGACCACGTAGCATCCCGCAAACAGAGTGAGGGCTTTCTCGCATACGCCCTGGCAACTCTGGGAGTACTGCTGCTCGGCTCCGGCATTATCACCTTCTTTGCCGCCAACTGGGAAGAGATGTCAAAACTCTCTAAGCTGATCGTCTTGTTCAGCAGCCTATGGCTCTCTTACGCTGCTGCTGGCTATCTGCTCCAGCGGCGAGACTCTCCAAAAACCGGGCAGGCTCTACTACTTCTGGGTGTAATCATGTTTGGTGCCAACATCATGTTGATCGCCCAGATATACCATATAGACTCACACTACCCGAATGGCGTCCTGCTCTGGGCGCTCGGTGCCATGCTGACTGCCTACCTGCTGCCCTCCCATGCCGTTATGGTTGCAGCATTGGCACTAGCTATGCTCTGGAGCGGAATGGAGTCACTCGACTTTGACCATCTGCACTGGTGGTTTCTGCCATTCCTGGCCATCGCCCTGATCCGTATCGAAAGTGAGCAGTGGCGTCTTGCTCTCCATACCGCCATTATCAGTCTGCTACTGTGGAGCCTATTCTCTTTTTTTGCCGTTACTAGCTACCGCAGCGACACCACTCCGCTCTATCTGATTGAGCTGTTTCTCCTCTGCTATCTCGCTCTTTTTATTGCCGGGATGATTATGGAGACCACCAGCCGCCTGGCATCTATGGGGCAACTGCTGAAACGTTACGCCCTGTTTGCCACCCTGGCTAGCTGCTATATCCTGACCTTTCCCATACTGCATAGAGAGCATCACTGGAGCTACTGGTCGAATGATATTAGACCTATGGCCGACCCCTTCTGGATAGGGGCTATTCTGCTCTCACTTGGAGTAGTTATCGCTCTGGCAGTGTGGCATCGCCAACGTATTGATGCATCCCAACGCCCAACCTATCTGCTCTGGGGGCAGGGACTAATAGCCGCCACTACTCTACTGCTACTAGCCACACTATTTATCGATGGCCAATCAGGCAGTTTGGTGGCCATCGGTTTTAATCTGCTCTTCTTCTCCGGTCTGGTCTGGCTAATCATGGTGGGGCAGCATGAACATGAACCATTCTTGATCAATATCGCCTTTCTATTCTTCGCCCTAACCCTATTGAGCCGCTATTTTGACACCTTCTGGAGCCTGATGAATCGATCCCTCTTCTTCATGGCTGGTGGCCTGATTCTACTGATCGGCGGATACTTTTTGGAGCGTGGGCGGCGCAAGCTTACCCGAGATATGCAGGAGGGTGGAGCATGAAAAAGCCGATCATCTTTATCCTGTTAATACAGACCGTGCTGCTATTGGGCATGATTGCAGCAAAACAGTGGACCCTGAACAGTGGAACAGAGGTGCTACTAGAGACCCAGCCAATCGATCCGCGCTCCCTGTTTCGAGGTGACTATGTACGCCTCAACTACACCATCAACCGCCTCTATCCAGACCAGCTCACAGGTGATGATGAGTTCACTAAACATGACCGGATATATCTGGTGTTAACACCCGCCGATACCTACTGGGTTCCGGCCTCAATTCATCGACAGCAGCCTGAGGCCAAAGATAGCCAAGTGGTAATACGGGGTGAGATAAAGAGAGTTGTGACAACAGAGTGGGACCGGGAACAGAAGAAAACCGTAGAGATAAAGAGGATTGATGTACGCTATGGTATAGAGAACTACTTTGTACCGGAGGGTGAAGGTATGGCTCTAGAGCGACCCAAAGAGGGGGAGAAAGTAGATATCAGAGTAGCCATAGATAGCCGTGGTGGTTCTGGAATCAAAGCCGTACTTATCAATGGTAAAGAGCGTTATTTAGAGAAACTATTTTGATACAAACGATATATAAACCCATCATATTCCTATCTCTGCTCTCCATGCTGGTTGCCACAGCAGGCGGGCAGGTCTACAAATGGACAGATGAGAACGGCAAGACCCACTTTGGTGACCGCCCTCCGGTGGAGGCGGCTCCAGAGCAGGTTGAGATAAAAGTAAACTCAGTAGTCGGCCCGCCCACTGTCGCAACACCCAACCAAGATACAATGAGAGCGGCACAAAAAGGCCCGGCAAAGCGGGTGACTATGTACTCTGCCAAATGGTGTGGTGTCTGTAAAACAGCAGCCACCTATTTTCGCAGTAACAATATTCGGTTTACTGAATATGATATAGAGAGCTCCGCCAAGGGGAAAAGGGAGTATAAAAAACTTGGCCGTGGCGGTGTTCCTATTATTCAGGTCGGCGGCAAGATTATGCGTGGCTTCTCTGCGGCAAAATTCAGCTCTCTCTATAACCCCAATTAAGAGCTTCTACCGCACTCTACAAACTAGCTGTGCACTAATCACCAAGTCAAACCCGTTATAGCCAGGACACCAAAAACCTTACCGTTTAATCCCCTCTACATAGAGAAATAGCTCCACTTCACGGGATGCCGGGCCGAGATCATGCTCAATCCCAAAATCCTTGAGTGTAAGGGTGGTAGTGCCAGAGAAGCCGCGCCGATAGCCGCCCCAAGGATCAGGGCCATGCCCGACCTGCTCTACATCAATAGTTACCTGACGGGTAACACCATGTAGGGTTAGATCCCCAGTCAAAACTGCTGCTCCACCCTCTCTCTCTGCGTAAGCGGTACCAAAAAAACTAGCCGTTGAGAACTTCTCTACATCCAGAAAATCCTCTCCCCGCAGATGCTTGTCACGCTCAGCATGGTTAGAGTCGACACTGGCAGTCTCAATCACCACCTCTACTCGTGACATAGAGGTCTCTTTCTCATCGTAGCTGAAACTACCACTAAACTTATTAAACCGCCCCAGCAACCAGCTATAGCCTAGATGCTTAATCCTAAATTCAATAGCAGCGTGCGCCCCCTTGGAATCGATCACATAGTCTGCTGCCACCACAGGCAGTGTTGCCAACAGTAGTGCCATCGTCACTAAAACGGTATATATAGTTTTCATAGTCACCTCTCCTAATTGTGGCTTACCGACCAAACATCCGTAGCAGTGTTCGGTCACGATCTACAAAGTGGTGCTTCAACGCACCAGCTATATGCAGAGATACCAGTGTAATCGTGGTTACGGCCAGAGTAAAATGCACCTTGCCAGCTATATCCTCCTGCTGCTCAATATCTGAGATCAGTGCCGGCAGGTCAAACCAGCCAAAAACAGAAATCGGCCTACCATCTGCAGTCGATATCAGATAACCGGACAGCATCACGCAAAACAGCAGCAGATAGAGCAGGCGATGCACCTGCCTAGCCACAAAATGCTCTACTACAGAGTGGTTAGACAGAGGCTCTGGTGGAGGGTTCCACCAACGCCACACCAGCCGCATAGAGAGCAGGATAAAAAGCAATACGCCAATAGAGCGGTGGATATCTGGCCCTTGGCGATACCATGGACTATAGTAATCGAGACCGGTCATCCAGAGACCGAGCAGGAAAAGCGCAGGAACTACTGCCGCCACACTCCAGTGCAGTAGTATGGCAACCACCCCATAACTTTGATGATCACTCTTCCAATGCATAATAATATATGGGGTTGACGACAGGAGTGCCGCCAACCCTGCTACAACCTACTTTTTAAGCTTCTTTTTCAGCTGTCTCTTCACCCTCTTTTTGATCTGTTTCTTGGCCTTTGATTTTACCTGTTTAGTGACCCTCTTTTTGATCTTCTTTTCCAGTTTGGCCTTAGCCTTTTTACCAATCTTCTTTGCCATGTCATGCTCCTAATAATAGTGGTGATTTATACAGTGCCACCAATAGCGGCAAACTAAAGTATAGCCTCATTATTTAAGGCTTGTAAATCTGCCTTATAGTTTTATACCTATTCCAGTGAAAACGCCAACACCTCACCAATTTCAGATGCTCCCGTCAACAGCATCAATAGCCGATCTATCCCTAGCGCAACCCCGGAGCAATCTGGCAGACCGTGCTCAAGAGCGGCCAGCAGGTGTTCGTCCATGGGAACCTGCTCTCGCCCAGCTTGTAACCTCTGCTGCAGATCAGCATTAAACCTGTCACGCTGCTCCTCTGCATCTTGCAACTCATGAAAACCGTTAGCCAATTCAATGCCATCCATGTAGAGCTCAAATCGTTCTGCCACTGGTGGCTCTCCTGCCCTTACCTGAGCTAGCGAGGCCTGTGATGCGGGGTAATCGTAGAGAAAGGTGAGACAATCTATACCTAACTGTGGCTCGATAGAGTGGGTGAGTAGCAGATCTAGCCAGCCATCCCTGCTCTCTAACTCCAAAAATTCAGCCCCAGCTATCTTTTGGGTTATAGCGCAGACACGTAGTTCAGAGGGCGAGCTGTGGTGTGGATCTATTCCCAGAAAACGCTGAAATACCTCCCCGTAACTCAGCCGCTCTATCGGCCTTGGGCTGCACAGTAGCGTATTTATCAGCTCTGCTACCTCCGTCATCAATCGATGCTGATCAAAGCCGGGGCGATACCACTCCAGCAGCGTGAACTCAGG
>CBFDBF010000075.1:0-7188 GCA_965602975.1 uncultured Gammaproteobacteria bacterium
TACCATGAGGCGGGCCATGCTATTGTTGGCCGCCTGGTGCCATCGCACGATCCAGTTTATAAAGTCAGCATTATCCCTCGTGGCCGAGCGTTGGGTGTAACCATGTTTCTGCCGGAAGAGGATCGCTATAGCATGACCAAGGAGCGTCTAAATAGTCAGATATCCAGTCTATTTGGTGGTCGTATTGCTGAAGAGTTGACGTTTGGTCCGGAGAGTGTCACCACCGGGGCACAGAATGATATTAAGCGCGCTACAGAGATTGCGCACAACATGGTTACCAAGTGGGGTCTATCAGAAAAGCTTGGGCCGCTTCTGTATGGTGAAGATGAAGAGGAGGTCTTTCTTGGACGCTCAGTCACTCAGCATAAGAATGTATCGGATGAGACTGCACACATAATCGATGAAGAGGTGCGGGCCTTTATTGATGGCGGTTACCAGCGGGCAGAGGAGATCCTCAAGCAGAACAGGGATAAGCTAAAAGTGATGGCTGAGGCACTGCTCAAGTATGAGACTATAGATGCTAGCCAGATCGACGATATAATGGCGGGCAAAGCCCCGCAACCACCAGAAGATTGGGATGACTCCGAATCAGACGACCCACCCAATATGGAGGTTGAAGAGAAGGTATCTGATGATAGTAAAAAAGGCGGTATTGGTGGGCCAGCAGGCCAGCATTGATTTGGCAACATGACGATTCTGGATTGTGGTGGTAAAAGCCTGGATCTATCTCAACCTCGGGTTATGGGGATTCTTAATATCACCCCTGACTCCTTCTCGGATGGGGGTGATTTCATTCTGCCTGCGGCAGCGCTAGAGCGTGCTCGTAGTATGGTAGATGATGGGGTAGATATCATCGACATCGGGGGTGAATCCACTCGTCCCGGCTCGCAAGCAGTCTCTACTGAAGAAGAATTGGAACGGGTGATTCCTATTATCAGTGCCATTGCGGCAGAGCTTCCAGTTCCGATCTCCATCGACAGCAGTAAGGCCGCAGTGATGCGCGCAGCGGTAGCTGCGGGCGCAGGCATGATCAATGATGTAATGGCGCTACAGGCAGATGGGGCGCTGGTGGCGGCACTGGATGTTGGGGTGCCGGTATGTCTTATGCACATGCAGGGAGAGCCGCGCTCTATGCAACATGAGCCGAGCTACAGTGATGTAGTTGCGGAGGTGCAGAGCTTTCTCCAGAGGAGGGTAGCGGCCTGTGAAGCGGTCGGTATTCCCAGGGAGAGTCTTCTCTTAGATCCAGGTTTTGGTTTTGGTAAACTGCTAGAGCATAATCTAGAGCTGTTGCAGCACCTGGAGCATTTTAGAGAGTTTGATCTGCCTCTATTGGTTGGGATATCGCGTAAATCCATGTTGGGCGCTATCCTCGATGATGCCCCTGTAGATGAGCGGTTATATGGTGGTCTGGCCGCTGCGGTTATGGCGGTGGAACGTGGTGCTGCTATCATAAGGACACATGATGTCAAGCCAACAGCAGATGCCTTGAAAACAGTTCAGGCAGTAATAACAGTAGAAAGGAAACAGTAAACGATGGGCAAAAAGTATTTCGGAACAGATGGTATTCGGGGCAGGGTTGGAGAGGGTGTGATTACCCCTGAATTTGTACTTAAGTTGGGTTGGGCCGTAGGTCGGGTGATGGGGAGGAAATCTGGTAGCAAAATCCTGCTCGGTAAAGATACCCGTATATCCGGCTATATGCTGGAGTCTGCGCTAGAGGCTGGGGTGGTTGCTGCGGGGGTAGATATCCATCTGTTGGGGCCGATGCCGACCCCTAGCATCGCCTATCTGACACGTACCCTGCATGCCCAGGCCGGGGTTGTTATCAGTGCTTCGCACAATCCACACTATGACAACGGCATCAAGTTCTTCTCTGGTGATGGTAATAAACTAGCGGATGAGGTGGAGCTGGAGATTGAGCAGGAGCTGGAGTCTCCCATGACTACAGTGGCGTCGGAACTGCTAGGCAAGGCGTACCGGGTGAGTGATACGGTTGGTCGCTACATAGAGTTTTGTAAGAGCACTATCCCTTGGGTTATGAGCTTCCGTGGAATCAAACTGGTATTAGATTGTGCCCACGGTGCTACCTATCACATAGCTCCGCATGTATTCGAGGAGCTTGGGGCTGAGGTTATCACCATCGGGAACAAACCGGATGGTTTGAACATAAACGATGGTGTCGGCTCCACCAATATCTCCGCCTTGCAAAATGAGGTGATGCAGCAGGGTGCCGATATGGGTATTGCGCTCGATGGTGATGGTGATCGGGTCATCATGGTGGATAGTGATGGTGCTGTGGTGGATGGTGATGACATTCTCTACATAATCGCCAGTTCACGGCTACACAATGGAGGTATGAATGGCTCAGTGGTAGGTACTCTTATGAGTAATCTTGGCCTGGAGCAGGCGCTGGAGAAACTAGGGATAGGGTTTGAGCGCACTCAGGTTGGGGATCGCCATATCATGGAGCGGTTACAGGAAAACAGCTGGTCTATTGGGGGTGAGCCATCTGGCCATATAATCTGTCTCGACCGCAGCACTACTGGGGATGGTATTATCGCGGCACTCCAGGTGATGGCCGAGATATGTACCTCTGGCAAATCTATACAGAAACTTCTTAGTGGAGTAACTAAATATCCGCAGACACTGCTGAATGTGCGTCTGGATAGAGAGGTGGATGTCATCGCCTCACCGCTAATGCAGCAGGCGGTCAGTGCAGCGGAGGAGGAGTTGGCACAGCATGGGCGGGTGGTGTTGCGGCCATCTGGCACTGAGCCTCTGATTCGTGTAATGGTAGAGGGGAGTGACCAGGACCAGGTGACTGAGATCTCAGAGCGGCTGGTTGCAGTGGTAAATGAGGTTATGACAGATGGATAATATGCAAGAGTGCCCATGTGGCTCAGATCTCAGCTATGCGAACTGTTGCGCCCCACTTATTACAGGTGGTAAACGAGCCGTAACGGCAGAGGCGCTGATGCGCTCCCGTTATACCGCTTATGTAGTAGATGCCATCGAGTATCTGGGTGAGACGTTGCATCCATCCCATCGTGATGATCATGACGTAGCGGCAACTCGTCGCTGGGCGGCCAACTCTGACTGGCTGCGGCTGGAGATCAACTCTACCGAGGGTGGTGGTGAAGAGGATGATAGTGGAGTGGTGGAGTTCAGCGCTACCTTCCGTGAGAAGGGGGTTATGCACACCCACCATGAGTTCAGTAATTTCAGAAGAAAAGATGGCCAGTGGTACTATGTTGACGGCAAAATAGAGTCTCCAGGAACCTATGTTCATCCAGAGCCGAAGGTGGGACGGAATGACCCATGCCCCTGCGGCAGCGGTAAAAAACATAAAAAATGTTGCATATCTTGAGATGTCTGTTACAAAACAGGATAGATATAGGCTATAAGGTATTGATTTTTTGCGTAGATCTTCTAATCTAGTTAAGGCTGGGTACAGAGTATGGGGACATTTTGTGTTAACAGGTAGTTTGACAAAAGCGGCAGTATTGGTGCTGATCGGTGGTATGTTGATCGGTGCGCCACTGAGTGCCCAGGTATTTAAGTATAAGGATTTAGATGGTCACGTAATCTTTACCGACAAGGCACTCAAGGGTAACTATAAGTTGGTATGGAGCTCCAAGCCGAGCAAAAAGCAGAAGAGTAGTGGGCCAGCATTCAGTTTTCGACGTAATGTGGTCACTCAAAAACGTTTTACCTTTTATGCCCCGATGATAGAGGACGTAGCAGCGCGCAATCGCCTCTATCCAGAGCTGATACATGCAGTGGTGAGGGCAGAGTCGGCATATAATCCTCATGCTGTCTCCAGGGCTGGAGCGGTTGGCTTGATGCAGTTGATGCCGGCAACAGCTCGTCGTTACGGTGTAGATAATAGCCGTGACCCTCAGGCCAATCTGGAGGGAGGTTCTCGTTATCTGCGTGATCTGTTAAATATGTTTAGTAATGATCTCAAGCTGGCGCTAGCTGCCTACAATGCTGGAGAGAATGCAGTTAAGAAATATGGCAATAAGATCCCTCCATATCCAGAGACCCAGCAGTATGTGAAGCGGGTTATCGCCTTCTATAAACAGAACCGCAGACAGCAGTCGAGTATGTCCGCTCTGTAGTCTAGCGGCATCACTCCTCTCCTAAATGGAGAAAATTCTCTAGCCGTTGTACCGTTATATCTCCCTGTTCTACTGCCGCTTTTATTGCACACCCCGGCTCTTTTTTATGGCCGCAATCGCGGAAACGGCACTGCCCGAGAAAGGGGCGAAACTCTCTAAACCCAGACTCTAGCTGCTGTTGTGTCAACTTCAGTAGGCGGAAGCTGCGCACCCCGGGGGAGTCTATCAGCCGACCACCCTGTGGTAGTTCATAGCAGATAGTGGTTGAGGTGGTATGTCGCCCCAGACCGGTCGCCTCGGAGAGGCGGCCAACCTGAATATCAAGGTCTGGCAGCAGCACGTTGATCAGCGAAGATTTCCCCACCCCAGATTGTCCTACCAGAATGCTGGTCTCTCCCTGCAGCTGGTCGCTTAGTGGATCTAGTCCATGCTCGTGCAGGGCGCTGATCCTTATCACTTGGTATCCGATCTTCTCATACGTAGCGATAAGGCGGTTACACCGGTCGGCATTAGATCCGGTCAGTAGATCGCTCTTGTTGATGGCGATAAGGGCAGAGACACCTATAGTCTCTGCGGTCACCAGATATTGATCAAGCAGGTACTCACTGGGTTCAGGCTCTGCTGCCAGTACGACTACCAGTTGGGTGATGTTAGCGGCCAGTGGTCTCTCACGCCCACTATAGTCTGGTCGTGCCAGTAGAGACTCCCTCTCCAGCACCGCTGTGACCACACCGCTGCTGTCTAAGGTTCTATGCCAGACAACCCGGTCACCACAGACTACGTGGCCGATATTCTGGCGGATTAGACAGTGAAAGATGGCTCCATCCAGGGCGGCCACCACTAGATTCTGGCCATGCCTGGTTACCACCAGCCCCTCTTGTGGAGCAGTTACATCCGACCCTTCGATTGCTTTCTCGGCCTGCTCTGCAAGCTTGAGGCGGCGTCTCTCCTGAATGTTGTGGATACGCTTTTTCTGCTGTTCAGAGAGGCGGCGTTTGTTGATCTTAGGTTCCTGATGACCGCTGTGATAGATGCGCTATACGAATAGGGGCCGGGGGGTGGCTATCGTGAAATGCAGAGTAGAGTGGATCTGGAGTCAAGGTGCTGGCATTCTCACGATATAGTTTAACCAGTGAGCTGATCATTGCCGCAGCACTACTCTGCTCTATCGCAAAGTCATCCGCCTCAAACTCATGTCGACGCTGGTACATAGCAAATAGGGGGGATAAAAATAGGGTAAAGACAGGGGCAACCAGCAGAAACAGTAGTAGGGCGACCGCATTGTCTCTCGTTGTCACTCCCAAGCCATGAAAAAACCATGGCTGCTCTATCAGCCAGCCGAGCAGTGCCAGTCCAATGAGAGAGGATACCGCCATCAGTAGCATACCCTTGCGTACATGGTGACGTTTAAAGTGCCCCAGTTCATGTGCTAGCACCGCCTCTACCTCTGCATCCTCCAGGCTCTCCAGCAGGGTATCGAAGAAGACAATCCGTTTGCTCCGGCCAAAGCCGGTAAAGTAGGCATTGCCGTGGGCGGAACGGCGTGATCCATCCATCACAAACAGCCCCTTGCTGGAGAAACCACAGCGCTCCAGCAGGGAATCCAGACGCTCTGCCAGTGCTGCATCCTCTAGTGGGGTGAACTTGTTGAATAGCGGTGCAATCACGGTGGGGAAGAGCCAGCTCATCAGCAGGCTAAAGAGTAGCCATACGACCCAGACAGCAAGCCACCAGAGTGAGCCGCTCTCCTGCATCAGCCAGAGTATGGTCCAGAGCAGAGGCACTCCTATGGCCATGGTTATGAGTAGTTGCAGTAGCATATCCATAACGTAGCGCTTGGGGGTGGTGTGGTTGAAGCCAAATTTGGCCTCGATCTTAAAGGTGCGCCAGAGTGAAAATGGTAGCCCCAGAATAGAGCTGAGGATCAATATAGATATGATCAGGGCAGTACCGGTTAGCAGGGGCGATAGCTCCAGGCCACTCCAGGCATCGGCCATAAACTGAATGCCTCCTCCCAGAGTCCAGAACAGCAGCAGCAACGCGCCAAAGATCAGATCAAGCCGTGCTATGCCTATCTTGGTGACTGTATAGTCAGCCGCCTTTTGGTGCTCGCTGATGCTAACCTTTTCAGCAAAGGCGGTGGGCAGATGGCCGCGATGTTTGACCACATGGTGACGATGACGCTGGAGCAGCCACAACTCCAAGAGTAGTCCCAGCAGTAAAACGGCTAAAAAAATAGAGGTAAATAGGCTCATAATGGGGTTTAGGATACAGCTACCCGCTCTCCTTTGCTAGAATCAGGGTATTGATAATCCTGGAGAGAGATATGTCCTTAGCAACAACCAACCTGATCTGGATAGATCTGGAGATGACCGGACTAGACACGTTTAATGATCAGATCATAGAGATTGCCACCATTGTCACCACTACAGAGCTGGAGTGGGTCGCTGATGGGCCGATTATCGCCATCCACCAGACCGATCAGATCATGGCGGGGATGGATGAGTGGAACACCAAACAGCATGGCGGTTCTGGCCTGACAGAGCGGGTAAAACAGAGCAGCTATAGCTATGCCGAGGCGGAGCAGGAGACGCTGCAGTTTCTACAACAGTATGTCCCCGCCGGCGCCTCCCCCATGTGCGGCAACAGCATCTGTCAGGATCGTCGTTTTATGGCTCGTTGCATGCCGGAGCTGGAGGAGTATTTTCACTATCGCAATCTGGATGTTAGCAGTCTGAAGGAGTTGGCTACCCGCTGGGCACCGGAAGTTGCTACCGGAGTGGTGAAGAGCGGCAAACATCTTGCCATGGATGATATTCGTGACTCTATAAATGAGCTGCGCCACTACCGGGAGAGTTTCCTCAAGATCCCACATCCAGAATAAACCTGCGATTTAAGGTGCAATATCAAAGCGTGAATCAGGCGGGGCGTGCAGATAGGTGGAAAATCGCCATGTTAAAACATAGGACATTGCAGCATATCCAGCAGAAACGGGCCGGTATAGTGGCGAATTTCCACCTATCTAGCCAAATACGCGGGTTTGATGGCGGTTTTCTGTCTACTT
>CBFDBF010000076.1:0-7122 GCA_965602975.1 uncultured Gammaproteobacteria bacterium
CTTCAAGTTTGGCACATACGATGCCGGATGGCGGGGTGTCCATCTCAGCACCCACTCATAAAACAGCCACAACCAACGATAATGGGACGCATTTATTTCCCGCGTTCTAAAAACGGCACCCTTTAACCTCCTCCGACGCAGCCGAGTACCGGAGCCGATACAGGTTTAGGCCCGTAGGGGCACCACATGGAGGTGGCGCCTGCAGCGAGGGATAGGGATATCCCTTCGCTGGAGCCCCTGGAGCGGTGAGGAACGAAGGGTACCCGCAGGGCAAGTCGTGGAGTGTCTTTTTCTTTCGCCTATTTCTTTTGGACAAGCAAAAGAAATAGGCTCGCAGCTAATGCACAGAAGCAAGAAAAAGGTTGCTGCTTACAAAAAAAACCCGTGGCAGAGAGCAATTGTTTCTAATATAGAAAAAATTTGATGTGGCAGAACGCCTTTAGAAACCTTGCAAGATGGGAAACAGGTTTGGCAGGAGAGGTTAACCACTGTTTTGACTCCCCCTCCCCGCCTAGGCTTCCACTCCCAGCTAACGCCATTCACCTACATCCCTGTAGGCGTCCCACACAAATGGGGGAGGGGCTAAACGGTATTAACCGGAAGCTCTCTAAATGATAGTGAAGCAAGGATTATCCCAACAGAACAATATAGGCCGCATAGTCAATGCCCATAAAACGGCCGTCTCTGTGACCTCAGCGACCTCTGTGGTTAAAACAACAGATTGCAGGCGTAATTAGCGTCAAAATCCAGCCTTTTTATACCACATTTTCGCTTTTTCTGGATCTTTCTCCACCCCGCGACCCTCCTCATACAGTATAGCCAAGGTTGTCTGGGAGCCGCTCATCCCCTGCTCGGCCGCCTTGGTAAACCACTCCACCGCCTTGGAGTAATCCTGCTCAACGCACTCACCCTCAAGGTACATAAAACCTAGACCATGCTGCGCAAATGGCAGGCCAGACTCAGCCGCAGCCCGCATATTTTTATAGGCCATCAGCTCATTCTGTACGATACCAAGCCCATTTTGCGCCATTATAGCCATGCGATACTGTGCCTCCGGATCGCCCTGATCAGCCAAAGGGGATAGCAGTTTAGCGGCATCCCCAAAATATTTGGCCTCATAAGCGGCTACCCCACTACCTAAATCCATATTTATGCTGTCGTCGTCACTACTCATAATGTCACCCCGTGTTACCCTATTCACATAAATACAGATATGGTGACTGCTACGCCACTTTCAAGGCAGCACCGGAGCTAAAAACAATTGAATACTAGATTACTCTACAGGTCTCTAGGCTGGGGACTACTCCTGCTGCTACCACTACAGCTATATGCTACCGACAGGGATAGCTACGCTCTCCAGCGCAGCACCTTTCTAGCCGCAGAGCAGGCGTTAAAACAGGAAGATACTGCCGAATACTCAAGACTCAAACAGAGATTAAAGCACTACCCCCTGCTACCCTATCTGGAGTACCAAGAGCTGCGCCAGCAGTTGAAAAATGTAGGCGATCATCAGATAAAAAACTATCTAAAACGCTACCCTGATATCCCGATCGGGAAGCTACTGCGCAACAGCTGGCTGGATCAACTAGCAAAACAGCAGCGCTGGAGTAGCTATCTTAAATTCTATCTCCCCAAAGGTAACACCAGACGCCACTGCAACTATCTCCACGCCATGCTACAAACCGGACAGGCCAAGCAAGCACTGCAACAGGTCGAGGAGCTATGGCTGCATGGTGACTCCAGACCCAAGGCGTGTGATCCGCTATTTACGGCTTGGCGTAACAGTGGACAACTGACCACCAAACTGGTCTGGCAGCGGATCACTTTAGCGATGCAATCCAACAAAATAGAGTTGGTTCGCTACCTACAACGCTATCTACCAACTAAAGACCGTGCCTGGCTCGATCGATGGCTCCAGCTACACCAGCATCCACAAGAGATGGAGAGTATTACTGAACTGGATATCCCATCACCACTAAAGGAGCAGATCCTGCTGCATGGCATCCGCCAACTCGCCCGTAAAAATAGTGTAGCCGCCAACAATAGCTGGCAGCGGCTAACTAAAAGCCACCGCTTTAGTGAACAACAACAGCAGCTAGCCAAGCGCTATCTGGCCTTCGCCGTAATTCGAGAGAAGCCACCCAACCTACTCGCCCAGCTGGATAAGCTACAACCGGATGAGACCGATACCACATTGGCGGAGGCAAGAGTGCGTACAGCCCTGCGGCAACGTGACTGGAAGAGAGTAGAGCGCTGGATAGCCGCCTTCCCCAAAGATCTACGTCAGAGTGAAGCATGGCGCTACTGGGACGCACGGGCCAAAGATGCGCTGGGTGATAGTGCGGCGGCAGAGAGTATCTGGAGAGAGCTGGCGCAGGAGCGCAGCTACCATGGATTCCTGGCCGCTGATCGCCTGCATACTAAATACCGGTTTGACCATATCCCCCTACAGGTAACCAGAGCAGCGTTAGAGGAGATATCCAGACTACCGGGGATCGTCCGCACCAAAGAGCTATATCTACTCGATCGCATACAAGATGCACGCCGCGAGTGGGTATACATTGTCCGTGAACTAGATGGTGAACGGCTGCAGGCAGCAGCACAACTCGCCCACGACTGGGGCTGGCATGAGCGCACTATTTTTGCCTTGGCTCAAGGCAAACAGTGGCGAGATATGGAGCTGCGTTTTCCGCTGGAGCATCGCCAAACCATAGAGAGCATGGCGCAACAACAGCAGCTCGAGACTGCTTGGGTGTTCGCAGTAATTCGCCAAGAGAGTGCGTTTATGCGAGACGCCTACTCATCAGCTGGAGCAATGGGGCTCATGCAGCTGATGCCCAAGACAGCACGTGCTGAAGCGAAGCAGTTGGGACTGAAACGACCACATAGAGAGGATGTTATCCAGCCGGAGCTAAATATCAAGCTGGGTACTGCGCATCTGCGTCGCGCCATGGACAGACTAGAACAGAATCAGATACTAGCTACCGCCGCCTACAATGCCGGGGTGCACCGAGTGCGCTCATGGATGCCGCCCACAAATATGGAACCTGATCTATGGGTAGCCTTAGTGCCATTTCGCGAAACCAGACTATATCTACAGCGGGTGCTCTCCTACAGCGTTATATATGAGCAGCGTCTAGGATTAAAACCGCAACGTTTGGCTGCCAGAATGGACCCAATCAGGCCATTGACAAATAAATAAAAAACCTCTGATTAACTCTTCTCCCACTTGCGATGGAGGGGGTAAAGCACTATTTTGACTCCCCCTCCCCGCCTTCCTCACTTGTGGGAGAGGGGCTAAACGGTATTAATCAAGGGTTACCTAAGCACGGCCAAATATGAGTTGATAGCGGCACCCTTAATGCAATAGAGGTGAACTGTCGTCGGCATCGGCATCACTCTCAACCTCTTCTGGCTGTTCGCGCCGCGATGCGAATTTCTGCCTAATGGCCGCAATAACCTCTGAATCTGTTATCACCTCATAGAAGCGACGCCCCCACTCCTCTTCACTACTGATACTATTATCCACCCAATGGCAGATAGGCGCCTCGCGCACAACCAGCCAACGCATGGTTCCATTCAGATCTGGATAGCGCCCTGCATAGAAGGCACTCTGGCTACTATAACCATCTACGGAGATACCAGCACGGCGCATAGATAGCTCATTTTTCAGCTTCAAAAATGCCATTACATCCAGCTCAATACCATTAACGTTATACCGCAATGTACAATCTGCACCCTGCTCTTGCACGACATCATGCTCCAGCGGAATAACTACCTCTACCCCACGTTTTATCTCTGCCGCCAGAGAGCTATGGCGCAGAGAGTAAGAGCAAGAGGAGAGTTGATCGGCGCGATTGATAGCCGGAGATATCATGATCTGATGGTCACCATCATAGAGGAATGCTGGAGCCTCATCGTTAAACGATATACCTATCCCAAGCTCCAGATCAGGCAGGCCATACTTGCGGTTCTGCATATTCTGCGAATCCACCACCTGCAGTATCTTCTGTGCCACGCCACATGCATGGGCAACACAGAGCCATTTATGCGGGGTATCCTCATACTCAAAGATACTAAGGATTACCGCATCTCCCTCCACAAACACCTTCTGCGCTCCAAAATCCTCCAACAGACCAGTTATCGGCTGAAAAAAGTTACGGCTAAAATGTGATGCCGGGTTGAGCTTACGCTCTCGCAGCTGTGCGGTAATAGCAGTGGAGCCCCTGACATCTGCCTTGATGATCACATGGTTACGAATACTACGCTGCTCTGACTGCTGCTCGGTATGTAGTACAAACTCTTGCAGAGTACCATTACTACGCGACAGCTCGACCTCCGCACTCTGCGTCAAGATACGCAGATGATCCATAATACGATAGGCTTGATAAGCCATCTTCAGATCACGTCGTAGCAGGGCAAAATCCTTCAAGAAGTGCAGCAGTATCCTACGCTCTCTCCTATCTGGCGTGCGCCTGATCTTGGTAATCGCTGCATCCATGATCCGTCGCAACTCCTCTGGCCGCGATGGTGTTTGCATACTGGATAACTTTCGTGTCAATTTGCGCCGAGAGATACCGCCTGAGAGATATTTATATATCAACCGCGCTGGAACCACACCACGCAACTCGGTATATAGCGCCGATACCTCACGTGCTGCCAGCACCTTCTGCATCAGATCTGCCCGCTGCATACTGCTACATATCCCGTCTAAAAAACGATCCCAACCGTCTCCCTTGGTCAATGCTGGAGGCCGACTCTGCTGCTTTCTACCAATCTGACTAACCCAACTATCCTGCAAAATAAGGTCAAAATTATCCGGCCGATCGAGCCAAGAGTATAGCCCCTGCTGATACTCCACCTCCTGTAGTGAACCACGCAACAGCGTCTCTACCTCGAGAAAACTGTCTAATAGCCCCTCATCACCACGTTGGCGTATTGCCCCTAAAACATCAGTCGCCCTGTTCTCACCATCTGCCTCCACACTCCCTGCATTTGGCTGCATCCAGTCCGGCAGATACTCCTCAAACATCTCGGTCACTAGACGATTTATACTATAAAATATCCTCGGATCATCCCGATCCAAGATGGCCAGTGAGTAGTGGCGCATCATCTGCTCATCAGACCAGATACTAGAGATCTGCAGTAGAGGATTAAATAGCATCTCTTTTGGAACTGGCCAAGAGCTACCCATTACAGATTTACGCAACTTGCGTAGAGATGTATTCTCAAGCTTGTAGATCTGCTGGAATAGCTTATGGGTAATGCGATAGCTTAGCGCCGCCTCCTCTTTAGCCAGCGTCACAATACGCTCATGAAACTGTAACTCACGACCAGAATCACCCCAGTCATCAGAACGACCATGCTGCAGCTGACTACGGTAAACCTCTAACTCATCTCCTACAACCTGCACTAAAAACTTCATGACAGACAGTTGTAATAGCTGTACCTGCCCATAGTTTGAATTGTTGCGCGCCCTATTTATTCCAGTCTCCATCAACCCCATATACGCCGCTTCGAAGGTGCGTACATCTGTGATTGGTGGTGGTGTAGATGGTCTTCCCCAGCTATTATCCCCCAGCTCATACAGCAACATGCGCTGCACCAAAGAGCGTGCAATAGCGGTGAATTGTGGGCTTATGTAGATATCGATATGGGTGTTATCTACCCCAACAGGAAAGCTATCGATAGAGAAAGGAAATAGCACAGGGGTACGCAGCCACGCAATAAACTCATCCCTATCTGGCTGCCAACGCGATTTTTTTTTGCTATTAAAAAACATTTTAGTGCAGTGCCATTACACCATCATAGCCGCAACCAGTTTATCCTCCATCTCTACCCTGACCGCCAGCTCCTCTCCCAAAGCAGAGAGATCTGCTGAGAGTTCATCCAATACAATATCATGTTCAGACGAATCATACTTATCATTGAATGCCACTGCAGCATCGGTCGCATCAACCACCTTGGGATAGACCTCCTGCGCTACACGCATTACACTATTACGCCGCTCCTCCTGGCGTGAGATGCGATCATATATCTCAAAATGGCCAAACGCCATATAATCCATCAACACCTGACAAAACTCGCTCAACGCCTCCGGCACCGGCTTATCAGAGTTATACGGTTCCAGACCTGATACTTGACAAAACAGCCGTAGCATCTCTTGACGCTCCACCAGCAACTTATCCACCATATCAGTAGCGCGCGTCCGCCTCTCGTTCGCCTCTTCTCTATTTATTGTTGTCGCCATACTCAAGCCCCTAAGTCCACTCTAGAGCACAAAGATAATCCGTATACCACCTATATAGCAAGCAACTTTAACAAATTTTCACTCCAAAAGCAGGAGCTTAAGCCCAATAAACAGTAGCAGCAATGCAAAAACACGCTGTAACACCCCTGTGGATATGGTGTGTGCCAAACGTGCCCCCAGTGGTGCAGAGAGCAGCGTAGCGATTGCTATACCTGGCAGCGCTGGCCAGTATACATAGCCGCTACTGCCGGCTGGCAGCCCCACATGGTCAATCCCAACAACAATGAAACCCACCGCCCCAGCCAGCGCAATAGGCAGACCACAGACACTAGAGGTGGCAACAGCATTGCGGATAGAGACCCCATTCCAGTGTAGAAACGGGACCGTCATAGAGCCGCCGCCAACCCCAACCATGGCAGAGATCGCCCCAATAACTCCGCCTGCCAACAACATACCACCACGCCCCGGCAGATTCCGATGTACCTCCACCTTTAAACCAGAGGCCATCTTCACGCCAAGTAGAATAGCAAAACAGGCAAACAGCCGCTGCAACCAGATAGAGGAGAAAAGGTCGACTATCACTGCTCCAGCCAAGGCGCCTACTACGATTCCTGGGACCAATCGCACTACCAGTGGCCACAACACCGCCCCGTGGCGCTGATGTGCAATCAGGGAGGATATAGAGGTGACAACGATCGTCGCCAACGAAGTACCTACCGCCAGATGCATCACCACCTCAGGGCCAAAACCCTTAGCCTGAAACATCCACAGCAGAACCGGAACTATAATCAAGCCACCCCCCACACCAAGCAGCCCGGCCAACACCCCAGCCACCAATCCCAGCAGCAGAAACAGGCCTATATCGGGCCACA
>CBFDBF010000077.1:0-7109 GCA_965602975.1 uncultured Gammaproteobacteria bacterium
ACAAGATAACCAATATGTATGAAAAGGTCATACCTGTAACCTCCGCAGTCAGTAGTGATTTAACACAGGAGACAGAGTGAACCCTCGGTTTTCTCTCTTTACTAGAATCCAGACAGAGAGCACAGCTTATTCATCTGGGCGAGGCTAGACACCCCCACACACAATGCTGATGAACCAGGTAAGGGCAAGTGATTTAAAAGATAGCTGTTTGTACTCCCTATCCTATCCTTCCCCTCCACTGGGAGATAGATCGCAAGGAGTGGTAACGCTCAATCCACCCAAACACGGGCGTTCTGAAACATCCGCAGCCAGGGGCCAATGCTGCCCCAATCATCTGGGTACCAAGAGTTCTGTACCGTGCGAATAACCCGCTCTGGGTGTGGCATCATTATAGTAACGCGCCCATATTCACTGGTCAGACCAGTTATCCCCTGGGGTGATCCATTTGGATTTGCCGGATAGCGCAGAGCGATATCTCCGCTGTTCTCCATATAGCGCAGTGCTACCAACTGATCGGCAGCGGCCAGATGGTCGGCACTCCGGAACTCCGCCCGCCCCTCGCCATGGGCAACCGCAATGGGCAGCCGCGCCCCCTCCATTCCATGCAACAGGATAGATGCAGATGTGCCCACCTCAACGGTGACAAACCTCGCCTCAAACTGCTCTGAGCGGTTACGTACAAAGCGGGGCCACTGCTCTGTTCCGGGGATCAGTTCATGCAGATTGGAGAGCATCTGACAGCCATTACAGACGCCAAGGGCGAAGCTATCTTCACGCTCAAAAAAGGTTCTAAACTGCTCTCTGGCCAGTGGGTTGAACAGAATCGACTTGGCCCACCCCTCGCCCGCACCAAGCACATCACCATAGGAGAAGCCGCCACAGGCGACCAGCCCCTTAAACCGCTCTAGTGATACCCTCCCAGCAATAAGATCAGACATGTGCAGATCCACCGCCTCAAACCCAGCCTGATGGAAGGCGTTAGCCATCTCTACATGCCCGTTGACTCCCTGCTCCCGCAAGATAGCCACTGCCGGACGCACGCCACTATTGATCATGGTGGCTGCTATATTCTCTTCTGGATCAAATGTCAGGTGCGGCGCTATTCCTGGATCACCACCATCGGCAATGCGCGCAAACTCCTCCTCAGCACACTCAGGACTATCTCGCAGCGCCTGCATCTCTCTGCTGGTCTCAGACCAGACCTGCTGTAGCTCGACTCGGGAGAGCGACAACAGCTCGCGATAACCGCGCATAATCTCTATCTGATCTGACTCCTCATCCACTATACCGATTACATGGCTATGCTCCTCCAGCCCTGCGTCATACAACATCTTCAGCGCATCATCTGTATCGCTGTGATGCACCTGAATTACCGCCCCCAGCTCCTCATTAAATAGCAGTGCTAGATCACCCTCTTCCATATCTTCCAACTGCAGACTAACTCCGGCATGCCCAGCGAAGGCCATCTCGCAGATGGTGGTAAACAGCCCACCATCGGAGCGATCATGGTATGCCAATAGCAGTCCTTCGCTATTTAGCTCCTGTATCACTCCAAAAAATCGACGCAGCAGATCTGGATCATCCAGATCTGCCCCGTGCGCCCCAACCTGTCTGTAGACCTGTGCCAACGCCGAGGCGGCAAGGCGGTTCTTGCCCTGCCCCAGATCGATCAAGATAAGATCACTACCGCCACAATCTGTCCGCAGTTGCGGGGTTAGGGTGCGACGCACATCGGCCACCGGGGCAAACCCGGAGATTATCAGTGAAAGCGGTGCGGCCATCACCTGTTCGGCACCATCCTGCTGCCATACGGTGCGCATACTCATAGAGTCCTTGCCCACCGGAATTGCTATACCCAACGCTGGGCACAACTCCATTCCGACCGCCTCTACGGTGGCATAGAGCTTAGCGTCCTCACCCGGATGCCCCGCCGGTGCCATCCAGTTGGCAGAGAGTTTGATCTGGTCGATACGGTCGATGGCGGCGGCTGCCATATTAGTCACCACCTCGCCAATAGCCATACGCCCAGATGCGGGCGCATCGATCAGTGCTAGCGGCGTGCGCTCACCCACGCTCATCGCCTCACCGCTATATCCACAATAGTCAGATATAGTCACCGCCACATCTGCCACCGGCACCTGCCAGGGGCCGACCATCTGATCACGCGCCACCATCCCAGTAATAGAACGGTCACCAATAGATATCAAGAAGGTCTTATTGGATACAGTCGGCAGACGTAGTACTCGCCGTGCCGCCTCCTCCAGCTCTATCCCTTTTAGATCCAGCCGCGGCTGCTCAAATCTAAGACTGGTTACATCCCGCTCCATCTGTGGCGGCTTGCCAAACAGCAGAGACATAGGAATATCTATCGGGCTGTTATCAAAATGCTCATCCTGTAGCTGTAGCTGCTGCTGCTCGCTGGCCTCGCCCACCACAGCGTAGGGGCAGCGCTCACGCTCACAAATCTCCTTGAACTCATCCAACTGAGCAGCGGCCACCGCCATAACATAACGCTCCTGCGCCTCGTTGCACCAGATCTCCAGAGGCGACATGCCACTCTCATCATTTGGCACCCTGCGCAGCTCAAACTGACCACCACGGTTACCATCATGTACCAGCTCCGGCAGGGCATTAGATAGACCTCCAGCACCCACATCGTGGATAAACAGGATCGGGTTACCCCCGCCCCGCTCCCAGCAGCGATCGATAACCTCCTGACAGCGCCGCTCCATCTCTGGGTTGGAGCGCTGCACCGAGGCGAAATCCAGATCCTCTGCCGAGGTGCCGCTGGCCATAGATGAGGCAGCGCCACCGCCGAGCCCGATCAGCATCGCCGGACCTCCCAGTACCACTAGCGGTGTACCCGGCGGAAACTCGCTCTTCTCTACGTGTCCCGCACGAATATTACCCAATCCACCCACCAGCATAATCGGCTTGTGGTAACCCCGCAGCTCGAGCCCACCCTCTGCTGGTACCCGCTCCTCATAGGTACGGAAGTAGCCGCATAGATTGGGACGACCAAACTCGTTATTGAATGCGGCTCCACCTATCGGCCCCTCCAACATTATCTCCAGGGCAGATACGATCCGATCCGGCTTGCCGTGGTCGCTCTCCCACGGCTGCTCTGCCCCCGGGATGCGTAGATTGGAGACCGAGAAGCCGGTCAGTCCAGCCTTAGGCTTGCCCCCTCGACCGGTCGCCCCCTCATCCCTGATCTCACCGCCAGAGCCGGTGGCTGCCCCTGGATAGGGAGAGATCGCGGTCGGGTGGTTGTGGGTCTCCACCTTCATAAGAATATGGATCTCCTCGCTCTTATAGCCGTAAGCGTGGCCAATAGGCTTAGGCCAGAAACGCTGCCCACTATGCCCCTCCATAACCGCCGCATTATCCTTATATGCAGAGAGCACCCCTTGGGGCGAACACTCTGTAGTGTTACGAATCATCTGAAACAGGGAGTGAGCCTGCTGCTCTCCATCTATCACCCAGTCAGCATTAAAGATCTTGTGACGACAGTGCTCCGAGTTGGCCTGTGCAAACATCATCAACTCTACATCGGTAGGATTACGTTGAAGCGCCTGAAAACTGGTCACCAGATAGTCGATCTCATCTGCCGACAGCGCTAGCCCCAGATCACTATTTGCCTGCTCCAGAGCAGCATGACCACCGACCAGCAAATCGACACTGGCAAACGGTTGTGGGGCAGCGTGGGTAAACAGACTGGCTGCATCCTCTACCTGCTGCAGCACCACCTCGGTCATCCGATCGTGGAGCAGTGCCGCAGCCAATTGTAGTGCATCTGCATCCAGTGGCGTGACCGCCTGCAGGTAGTAGGCGACACCCCGCTCCAGCCGCTTTACCTTATTAAGGCCACAGTGCTGGGCAATATCGGTCGCCCTACTCGACCAGGGAGAGATGGTTCCAGGCCGCGGCAGCAGCAGCAGCATGGTTCCACTAGGCTCATGTCCCGGTAGACTGGGGCCGTAGCGCAGAACTCTCTCTAGCACCTCTAGCTCATCTGCATCTAGCGGCTGCTCCAGCTCAGCAAAGTGCATAAACTCGGCATACAGCTCAACCTCTTGGCCGAGCCGAGTAGCAAGGTTACGAGTGAGCCGGTTTAGGCGGAATTCAGAGAGTGCCGGTGCGCCACGAAGAGTCAACATGTTATCTACACCCAAAGAGATAGAGTATGGAGGTTGATGATACTCTATACAGCCTTATGCCGTAACCTCAAACCAGCTACTCACCTCATCTTGCATAGCAAATGAGAGCCGATCTTCCAGTAGAGGATCAACCGCCAGAAGGCTCTCTTGCACCAGTTCAGGGCTATTGTTCTGCTCACTAAGATGGGCAGCAACCAGATGTTGTAGCCGCCCATGATCTATCTGGCCGATAAAATCTGCCGCCTGCCGATTACTCAGATGGCCTAGTCCACCTCCAACCCGCTGCTGTAGATATGGTGGATAGGAGCCACTGGCCAGCATCTCGCTATCGTGGTTACACTCCAACAGGAGCGCACTGCAAGAGCGCATCAACTCCAGGATGTGTGGAGTCCAGCTGCCAGCATCGGTCAATACGCCTAGAGAACCAGCACCATTACAGAATATAAACTGGGTAGGCTCCCGCGCATCGTGAGGGATAGGAAATGGGGTAACTTTAAGTGAGCCGAGCTGGAAACTGCCGCTGTGGGAGTTAAACAGATGCAGCTGCGGCAGCTTGCCGCAACGCTCACACTTATTAGTTCCACGGGTCATCCACACCGGGATACGGTAGCGTCGAGCCAGCGCTCCCACACCCCGGATATGATCTTGATGCTCATGGGTCACCAGGATGGCATCCAGGCTATCCGCCTCCACCCCGAGCAGGGCGAGGCGCTTCTCTACTTCACGGGCAGCGAAACCACTATCCAGTAGCACCCTGGTATCACCCGCCTCTATCAGAGTAGCATTACCCCGGCTGCCACTACCGAGGGAGGCAAAACGCATCTACCTCAACTGCTCATGCAGCAGGGTCAGGATACGCACTGCCGTCTCTGAGTTCTCCCGTACCCCCTGCTCATTCAACACTACGATAGTGGTACGCTCTGCAGCTGAAGCCGATTGCAGGCTCACCTGATAACGGTGCTCCTTATCGATATTGGCATCACTCTTCCAGAAGGCGAGTTTGGAGAGCAGCCCAGGCTCCTCCTGGTCACTCATCGGATCATTATAACGCACCAGATAGACACCTTTAGTGCGGTCTCGATCCTCGACCGCAAAACCGACCCGATCCAGTGCCACCCCAGTCAGACGCCACGCCCTGGATAGCGGCTCACTCAGCTGTAGCGCCACTTGATTACGTCCACGAACAAGTTGAGAACGGGTTTTAGTATTAGAGCCCTGTTTTGCCAATGCGCTGCTGGCCCGCTTGTCGGCAACTCCCATATAGACCATCAGACGGCGCAGCATCTCCGCCTCTAACCCATGATCGGTAGGCCTTGGGGTCCAGACGGTACGCTCTGACTTGGTTCCGGTGTGTCCAGTAACCACCTCCTCCTGCATACCGCGATGAGTCAGAAACAGCTCGATATTGCCATCCTCATCACCCCGCTCCAAACGCACCCGATACTGGTCACGGGTAGCCGATGAGTAGGCCGAATCAAATAGTTTACGCACAGCATTGGTGATGAAATCGCTCTTGATATCGGCTCGATTCTCAATCCAATCTGTCACCATAACCCCAACCGCAGGATCCTGCTCGGTCAGCAAGATACCATGCTCCTGCCAGAAGGCGATAGCCTTAAACCAGACATCATCTGGTGCAGCACGCACCACCAGCCAGCGCTGATCACCCCTGCGCTTCACCTCGACATTGTTGGTCTGCACCAGCACCCTGCCTGAACCAGCCTGAGTAGTGCCACTGCTTGGCTTATCCCGATTAAGAAAGCCGGAGTAGGTGGCATAGCCAGAGTTATTACTACCCGGCATCGAATAGTCATCGCGGATAGTGCTAGAGCTCAGATCGGGAGGAATCTCTAAGTTACTCTCTCCCTGCTTCGCCTTTTTATACTCAACCTTGCGATCTGGCAGTACCTTCTCCACAGTAGAAGAGACAGTGCTACAGCCAACAATCCCCACTGCTGTCACCCCAAAGATGAACAGCTTATATAGTTTTAATTTCATTTTATCTAGAACCTATCAATTACCCTGAATTACACAACCTTTATAGCTCTATCTGATACCGGCAAGACGCATAGAGTTCCGTACCGCTGCATGATGCTCCTGCGACAACCTGGTCATAGGTAGGCGAATACCATCACTAATATGCCCCATAGCAGCCAGCGCCCACTTTACCGGAATAGGATTAGCCTCAAGGAACAGGTCTCTATGGAGCCCTTCCAAACTCTGGTCAATCTCCTCCGCAGCCTCACGCTCTCCAGCCAGTGCCGCCGCACACATCCGGGACATCAGTGCTGGAGCCAGATTGGCAGTTACCGAGATAACCCCATTCCCACCGGCAAGAATCAACTCACGTGTGGTCGCATCGTCACCGCTAATGATAACAAAATCTTCACCACAACCGGCTCTAATCTCCGCCACCCGCTGCAGCTCACCAGTCGCCTCCTTGATTCCTACGATATTTTCTATCGCTGCCAGACGAATCACCGTCTCCGGCAGCATATCGCAGGCGGTGCGACCCGGCACATTATACAGCAGTTGGGGAATATCCACCGCCTCAGCCACTGCCTTATGGTGGAGATAGAGCCCCTCCTGCGTCGGCTTATTATAATAGGGGGTAACCAACAGACAACAGTCAGCCCCGGCATCCTTGGCGCAGCGGGTCAAATCGACCGCCTCAGTGGTAGAGTTGGCACCAGTTCCGGCGATCACCGGAATACGTCCCGCCACATAATCCACCACCTGCTTGATCACCAGACAGTGCTCATCATGGTTGAGAGTAGCAGACTCACCGGTAGTCCCCACCGCCACGATCGCGGTAGTACCCTGCTCCACATGCCAATCCACCAATGCACGTAACGAGCCTGTATCCAGACTGCCATCCTCCCGCATAGGAGTCACCAGCGCCACCATACTGCCTTTAAACATCACTAAATCCCCAATAGTCTCCCAATC
>CBFDBF010000078.1:0-7088 GCA_965602975.1 uncultured Gammaproteobacteria bacterium
TGGATTCGCGGCGGGATCGGGGGCTGCTGCAGGAGCTCTGTTTCGGTACTCTGCGCTGGTATCTCCGCCTGCAAGCGATTATGCAACAGCTCATCCAGCGGCCACTTAAGCGACGTGATCGAGAGATTGCACTGCTGCTTCTGGTGGGGCTCTATCAACAGATATATATGCGTTTGCCAGAGCATGCGGCGGTGGCGGCTACGGTGGAGGGGGTGCGATTTTTAGACCGTCCTTGGGCGGTCGGTTTGGTCAATGGGGTGCTACGCCGTTTTCAGCGAGAGCGGGAGCAGCTGTTGGCTGTTGTGGATCGTGAACAGGTCAATCGGTTTGCCCATCCAGAGTGGTTGTTGCATGCAATACAGCAGGCGTGGCCGGAGCGGTGGCAGCAGATTTTAGAGGCGGCCAATAGCCGTCCCCCTATGAGCCTGCGAGTCAATCTAGGGCGAATTGGGTGCGAGGAGTATCGGCAACAGCTCGCAGCAGTATCTATTACAGCACAACCACTAACTGCCATCTCCTCTGCCCTGGTGTTGGAGCAGCCGCTGGATGTGACTAAGCTCCCCGGTTTTGCTGTAGGGCTGGTCTCGGTACAGGATGCAGGGGCGCAGTTGGCTGCTGGTTTATTGGAGTTAGAGCCGGGGCAGCGGATATTGGATGTATGTGCTGCGCCCGGAGGTAAGAGCTGTCATATTTTGGAGCTGGAGCCTAAGAGCAGCTTGACGGCGGTGGATCTGGAATCAGAGAGGCTGGCGCTGGTGCGGGATAATCTGCAGCGCTTGGGACTACAGGCGAGGGTGTTGCAGGGGGATGCAACCAGCCCAAATGGTGCATGGGCAGAGGGTGGTGGGTATGACCGTATCTTGTTGGATGCCCCCTGTTCTGCTACCGGGGTGATTCGGCGGCATCCCGATATAAAGCTACTACGTCGATCGGATGATCTAAAGGGGTTGGTGAGCATTCAGCGCCAGTTGCTGTCTACTATCTGGCCACTGCTGAAACCTGGCGGTATTCTGCTGTATGCTACCTGCTCTCTACTGCCGCAGGAGAACGAGCAGCAGGTAGAGTGGTTTCTGCAGCAGCAGGGAGATGCCCAGGAGCATCCTATAAGCGCCGATTGGGGGCACGGTCGGACGGTTGGTCGGCAGACTCTGCCGGGTGAAGAGACGATGGATGGATTCTATTATGCATCTTTAGATAAGGTTTGATTTTGGGAAGATATGAGTCGTATATGTATGGAGCAATATAAACGACAATTAGGCTTGTGGTTGCTGCTGCTAACCGGCCCATTGGTGGGGCATGCTGCGGACTTCAATATCTCCGACCTGCAGTGTCCGCTGGAGGGGAATTATTACGTGCTGCACGCCTCTATTGATTACGGCTTCTCTGAGCATGCCCTGGAGGCGTTGGAGAATGGTGTGCCGCTCACGCTGGAGTTTAGGGTGCGGCTGCGGCGGCAGGGGAGCTGGTTCTGGCAATCCTCTCTATTCGCCAACCAGCTCCGTTTTCAGCTGCGTTATCACGCTGTAGCGGCGCTCTATCAATTGGTTAATCTGGGCAGTGGCAATCGGCAGAGCTTCGCCACTCGAGAGGCGGCTATCGCCGCGCTGGGGGAGATCCACTCTCTACCTATTATAAAGGGTGAGAGGTTAGAGTCGGGTGAGCTGTACAATCTACAGATTTATATCGATTTGGATATAGATGCTCTACCATTGCCGCTCAGGCCGGAGGCCTATATATCACCATCATGGAAGCTCTCCAGTAGGTGGGAAACATGCAAGATTCGGCCTTGAAGCGATTTTTTAGTGGCGCCATACCGGTAGTCATTCTGCTGCTACTTTTGCTGGTAGCACTCCATCTTATGAGCAGTGCAGTGCAGAATGTGGAGGCGCTGAACCGTCTCTTTTTGCCGCTGTTGATTTTCATCCTGCTCGGTCTGGTGGTGCTGGTAGTTGTAGTCGGTATCAATATAGCGCAGCTGGTAAGCAGTTATCGACGAGATACCGCCGGTTCACGTCTTACCTTGCGGATGGTGATTCTATTTGTAGCGCTCTCTCTGGTGCCGGTATCGGTGGTCTACTTCTACTCCCAGCAGTTTCTGCTGCATGGGATTGATAGCTGGTTTGATGTCCATATAGATAGTGCTATGGAGGATGCACTGGGGCTGAGCCGAGCCTCCCTCGATCTGCATAGGCGTGAGCGGTTACATACTACCCAGAAGACCCTGCCGCAGCTGACAGAGTCATCGGTGGCCGGTATGACGCTGAGCTTGGCGGAGGAGCGGGAGCGGCTGGGGGCCTCAGAGTTGGTGTTGATGGATATGGCGGGGCAGGCTATTACGAGCAGTAATATCGATCCAACCGTACTGATACCGTCACTGCCGGATGGATCTATCGTGCAGCAGGTGCGCGAAGGGGACAGCTTTGTCGGGTTGGTCCCTAAAGGCAGAGAGGCGTTGTTGGAGCTGCGGGTGGTGGTAGCTGATCCAGCTCGTCCGCTTATTTTACAGGCCATATATCCCACCTCTGATAGTGTTAGTCTACTGACTGAGAAGGTACAGATATCCTTCAATCGCTATAAAGAGCTCGCCTTTCTGCGCAACAGTTTAAAGAATACATTTACCATGGCGCTGGCTCTGCTGCTACTGTTTAGTCTATTGGCGGCTGTGTGGGCCGCCTTTTTTACCGCCCGCTGGTTGGTTGCTCCGGTGGCAGCCATAGCCACTGGAACCAAGGCGGTTGCTGCTGGAGATTATGGCCAGCAGTTGCCACTGCCCAAGAGCCGGGATGAGCTCAGCTTTCTGGTTGCCTCCTTCAATGCGATGACCCGCAGGATCTCTCGAGCCAGGGACCTGGCTAACAGCAGCCAGCAGCAGGTAGAGGCGCAGCGTACCTATCTGGAGACGGTACTTAGCCACCTCTCCTCCGGGGTGATGACCTTTGACCTGGAGCAGCGCCTGCGCACAGTCAATGCGGCCGCCTGTAGAATTTTGCGGATTGAGCCAGAGGAGCTTATCGACGAGCCGCTAGAGATGCTGGTTGAGCAGCAGCCACACCTGCTGCAGCTGGTGGAGGCGCTACAGGCGCCACTCTCTGTTGGCAAAGAGTGGCAGGACGAGGTGATTATCTATGGTAGTGAGGGGCGGCAGGTGCTGCACTGTCGCACCACTCCGCTGCAGCAGCCGGAGAGTGAACGTAGTGGATATGTACTGGTGTTTGAGGATATAACCACCCTGATTCGAGCGCAGCGTGATGCTGCGTGGGGTGAGGTGGCACGCCGTCTCGCCCATGAGATCAAAAACCCTCTGACCCCGATTCAGCTCTCGGCAGAGCGTCTACGGCATAAATATCTCCACACTATGGAGGAGAAGGATGCAGCAGTACTGGATCGTGCCACCCATACTATCGTACAGCAGGTGGAGGCGATGAAGGAGATGGTCAACGCCTTCTCTGACTACGCGCGCCCACCACAGATCAATCTACAGTCGGTGGTGTTGGATGAGTTGCTGGCAGAGGTGTTGGAGCTCTATTGTGGAGACAGCTCCGGGCCGCAGTTTTTACTCTATCTGGAGTCCGATGGGGTGCAGGTTGAGGCCGATCCACTGCGGCTGCGCCAAGTGGTACATAATCTGGTAAAGAATGCCACAGAGGCCATAGCCGGGGAGGCTGATGGACAGGTAGAGGTGATAGCGCGGCAGCGGAGGATAGATGACCGTATCTGCGTGGAGGTGCAGGTGGCAGATAGTGGCTCCGGCTTTGATAACGATAACCCCAACCATCTATTTGAGCCGTATGTAACTACCAAGACCAGGGGGACCGGGCTCGGGTTGGCGATCGTGAAGAAGATTATAGAGGAGCATGGTGGTGTTATTTGGGCTGAGAACAGATCGCAGGGCGGGGCGCGTATAACCTTTCGTCTGCCGATTATTGAAGGCTGTTCGGCGTGTGCTACTCTGCCGGCAGAACAGAGTGGAGAGAGTGGATGAGTGTACCCCATATATTGGTAGTAGATGATGAGCCGGATATCAGGAGTTTGGTAAAAGAGATCCTGGAGGATGAGCAGTATACGGTAACGGTGGCAGAGGATGGTGATGCTGCACGCAAGGCGCTGCGGGATCGTCGTCCTGATCTAGTGCTGCTCGATATCTGGATGCCGGAGGTGGATGGGATTACTCTGCTGAAAGAGTGGTCAGAGGATGATGGGCTGCCCTGTCCGGTAATTATGATGTCCGGCCACGGTACCGTAGAGACGGCAGTAGAGGCTACTCGGCTGGGGGCGTATGACTTTTTGGAGAAGCCTCTCTCTCTGGCCAAGTTGCTGCTTACTATAGAGCGGGCACTAGAGGTGGATAAGCTCCAGCAGGAGAATATAGGCCTGCTTCGGCATGTACAGCATGTGGTGGAGCCGAGCGGTAATAGCCAGATAATGCAGCGTCTGCGGGAGCAGGTTAAGAGGTTGGCCAGACACGACACCTGGGTGCTGATTAGTGGTGAGTCTGGGAGTGGCCGTGAGACCTTTGCCCGCTATCTGCATAGCCAGAGTCCACGCCGGGAGCGCCCCTTTATAGATGTGGGGGTTAGTGCGATCACTCGGGGAAACTCAGCCTTAGAGTTGTTTGGGAGTGAAGATGGCGGGCGTATCCACTACGGTGCACTGGAGCAGGCGCGTGGTGGCACCCTGTTTCTGGATGAGGTGGCGGATATGGATATGGAGGCGCAGAGCCAGCTATTGGGGGCGCTGGATAGTGGCTCTTTTCTCCGGGTTGGTGGGACTGAGCCGGTAGAGATCGATGCGCGGATAATCGCAGCCACGCAGCGCAATCTGGAGGAGGAGGTGGAGCGGAAGCGGTTTCGTGAAGATCTGTTCTATCATCTTAATGTGGTGCCGCTACGCATCCCACCGCTGCGGGAGCATCCAGAGGATATAACCGAACTGTTGAACTACTATGTGGATCATTTTGCAACGCATGAGAAGCTCCCCTATCGCCACTTTGGAGTGGGGGCGCAGAACTATCTGCGTACATATCTCTGGCCGGGAAATGTGCGTGAGCTGAAGAATATGGTGCAGCGACTGCTTATCATGGGGGCGGGAGATGAGATCGGTCAGAATGAGGTGGAGCGCACTATAGGCGGTGGTCGCTTGGTGCTGGATGGTACCGAGGGGTTCCCCTTCTCTTTCAATCAGCCGCTGCGTCGGGCGCGGGAGCAGTTTGAGAAGGCCTATTTTGAGTATCATCTGGATGAGCATGAGAGTAATGTAGGCAAGGTTTCCAAAGTGACGGGGGTAGAGCGTACCAACCTCTACCGCAAGTTGAAGGTATTGGGCATAGAGATTAAGCAGAGAAAATGAAAATCATTATTTTGGGTGCAGGGCAAGTTGGCACCTCAGTGGCCAATAATCTTGCCTCTGAGGCCAATGACATAACCGTGGTAGATCAGAATGCTGCACTGCTGCGTAAGCTACAGGATCGACTCGATTTGCGTACAGTGCAAGGCAATGGGGCGCACCCTGAGGTGCTGTTGCAGGCTGGAGCAGAAGATGCTGATATGATCCTCGCTGTCACCAATAGCGATGAGACTAATATGGTGGCTTGTCAGATCGCCTACACCCTGTTTCATACCCCCACCAAGATCGCCCGAGTCAGGGCGCAGGGTTTTACCAATTACCCTAAACTCTTTAGTACAGATGCACTGCCGGTCGATGTGTTGATAAGCCCGGAGCAGCTGGTTACCGACTATATTATGCGCCTGATAGAGCACCCGGGGGCGCTACAGGTACTCGATTTCGCCGAAGGGAGGGTGCGGCTGGTGGCGGTGCGCGCCTATTATGGTGGGCCGTTAGTGGGTAAAGAGTTGCATACCCTGTATAAACGGATGCCAGATATCGAGGCGCGGGTTGCTGCTATCTATCGTCAGGGGCATGCTATTCGCCCAGAGGGAAGCACGGTTATAGAGGCTGAGGATGAGGTCTTTTTTGTGGCTGCATCGGAGAATATCCTGGCGGTTATGAGTGAGCTGCGCAAGCTGGAGAAGCCGTTCAAACGGTTGTTGTTTGTGGGGGGAGGCAATATCGGCAGGCGGCTGGCCAAGGCTCTGGAGGGGAGTTATCAGGTGAAGTTGATCGAACATAACCAGGAGCGGTCAGAGAAGATTGCGGAGGAGTTGAGAAAGAGCATCGTGCTGTATGGAGATGGGGCAGACGAGGAGCTGCTGCGGGATGAGAATATAGAGAGTATCGATGTTTTTTGTGCCGTGACTAATGACGATGAGGCTAATATCCTCTCGGCAATGCTGGCCAAGCGGCTAGGTGCACGCAAGGTGATGGCGCTGATCAACCGCGCCTCTTATGTCGATCTGGTGGAGAGCGGTACTATAGATATTGCCATATCACCGCAGCAGGCGACTATTGGCAGCCTGCTTACCCATGTGCGTCGCGGCGATGTGGTCAATGTTCACTCTCTGCGACGGGGGGCGGCGGAGGCGATTGAGGCGGTAGCTCACGGAGATAAGAGCTCTTCGAAGGTGGTGGGGCGGACGATAGAGAAGATCGATCTACCACCTGGAGCGACTATTGGAGCTATCGTACGCGGTGAGCAGGTACTTATGGCACATCATGACACCATGGTTGAGGCGGAGGACCATCTGATTCTGTTTCTGGTGGATAAGAAGCGGGTATCAGAGGTCGAAGAGCTGTTTCAGGTCGGGGTGACGTTTCTCTGATATGCGCCTGACGGTCGTACAGCGTATTCTCGGTCTACTGTTGATGCTGTTCAGCATAACCATGCTGCTGCCTGTGCCGATCTCGCTCTGGTATCAAGATGGTGCTGCTATTGCATTTTTTAGTGCATTCTCCTTGGTGTTTCTACTAGGTCTGCTCTGTTGGGTGCCGGCACGGCGGCAGAAACGAGAGCTGCGGTTACGGGACGGTTTTATGATTGTGGTGCTGTTTTGGACAGCGCTCGGTTTGACCGGAGCGCTCCCTTTTATGTTGGTACAGCAGCCACACATGTCGCTCACTGACTCCATATTTGAGTCCATATCCGGTCTCACTACGACCGGCTCTACGGTGATTATCGGGTTGGATCTGTTGCC
>CBFDBF010000079.1:0-7028 GCA_965602975.1 uncultured Gammaproteobacteria bacterium
GACTGAGTACGTTTGGGTCCGGTAGATCCTTATTGATGAGCGCAATACCAAAGCTGGCGCCTATCTGAAAATGATGATTTTCCCAAGCGAAAGGAAATTCCGCGAGCTGTGTGCGCAGTTGTTCTGCCACCTTCACTCCATGCTCGATATCGCAGCCTATCAGCAACAAGCCAAATTCATCGCCACCCAGACGGGCAAGGATATCCGAGCCCCGGCAGTTCTTCTGAAGCAGGGCGGCCACCTGCTTGAGTAACTCATCGCCTGCCACATGGCCGACGGTATCATTAACAACTTTGAACTGATCCAGGTCGATGTAGATTAGTACATGCTCACTTTCGCCTTGCAGCGCCTCCTCGACTTGCTCATAAAGATGGCGGTCGAATGTTGCTCGGCTCCATAGTCCAGTGAGACTGTCGTGCTGGGCTTGATATTCGATCCTGCGCTGCATTACACGTGCCGCCGAAATATCGTGAAACACTAACACCACACCATTGATGCGGCCGGATTCGTTGCGAATGGGAGCGGCGGAATCTGCAATCGATATCTCGTTCCCTTGCCGATTGATCAGTATAGTGTGATTGCCTAGGCCGATGACACTGCCCTCGCGCAGGCAACGATCCACCAGACTTTCGACCGGCGTACGGCTGATCTCGTCGAAGATGGGAAAGACCTCTTCCAGTCTGTATCCGCAGGCCTCCTCGCTATGCCAACCGGTCAAGGTTTCGGCAACCGGATTCAGGAAGGTGATCCTGCCGCTGGCGTCAGTCGTGATCACTCCGTCACCAATGGAGCTCAGGGTGACGAGTGCGCGCTCCCTCTCCTCGTAGAGGACCGATTCGAGACGCTTCTGTTCGGTGACATCCACATGGGTGCCAACCATGCGGACACACAGACCCTCGCTGTTTTTCTGCGCTCGCGCACGGGACAGTATCCAGCGCCAGCTGCCGTCCTTGTGGCGCATTCGGTGCAGAATCTCGTAGGGTTTTGCGTTGTCCTCCATGTGGGCCTGGATGCCGGCAAGCGCAGCTGGTAGATCGTCTGGATGCACCCGATCCTGCCAGGAGGAGAGGTCGTTTACCATCTCATTGTCCTGGAAACCGAGCATCTCTTTCCACCGGGGTGAAAAATAGACTTCGTTTGTGATCAGATCCCAATCCCACAAACCGTCGTTGCTGCCCTCCAGCGCATGGCGCAACCTCTCCTCATCGGCACTGATTCTGGCGTGCATCGACTCGACTTCCCGCTCCCTCGCGACCAGCGTATCGAGCATGTGGTTCATGTCGTGGGCCAGTTGCCCCAATTCGTCCGATCTCTTCAGATGACAGTGTTCGCTACGTTTCCCTGACTCGATGCGGTTGGCAAAGTTGGCCAGGAGGCGGGTGTCCCGGGTCAGGCTCCTGCCCATCAACCAAGCGAAGAGCACACCCACGCCGATGGCGATCACCGTGTAGAGCAGTCCTTCATGGGTCACCACATCGAGGTTTGTGGCAATGCCGTCCCGACTGATGCCTACCCGTGCCCAGCCGATGTGTCGCTGATTGACCATGATCGGATGCGCCACGTCGACATGTAGAGCATTGTCGATCAGGATCTGGGTTTTCGGAACGGATTGCATGAGCCGCAGGCTGATGGGGTCGCTGACATAGCTGCCCACCTGCGTGCGGTCGGTATAGCCCAAAACCTGACCGCGCAGATTCGTAAACAGAGCATAGCGTAGACCGGGAAAACTGTGCTGGGACTGAATGACCTCCTCCATGCCGACGTAATCGTTGGCCAGCACCCAGGAAGTGCCGTTTGCCGCGAGCGTCTCGGCGAGCGAGATGGCCTGCTTACGGGACTCCTGTACCAGAAAGTCACGTTGGCGTGTGACCAGATCAAAAACGAAGATAGTCATCAACACCGCATGCACCAGAGCGATTCCAAGCATCAGTTGACGTCCGATTGAGGCGGTCCAGAAGCGATTGAGTGTGGTTGGCATCGGTGGTGTTGTACCTGTTTAGTTTAGCGGTCGCACATCGCGGGCGAACTTGTCGATAAAGTCGCGCACCACCTGATACGATGCATTGCTCGCGCTTTCAAAGCGGGATAGTTCCATGGGTTTGAGAATCTGCCGACCAGGTTCGTGAGTGTGGAGATTGACGAGTAGCTCGAGTACCCGTTGTACGATCTCCTCCGGCACCTCTGGAGACACGACCAGGCCATTGTTGATGAGGGGCTCGGTTTCCCAGATGACCTTTAATTCCTTTTCCAGTGCCGGCCTCTCCTTGGCCAACGCCCGCCAGGGAGGTGGCCAGGTGGCGGCAGCGGCGGTCTGTTTCAGATAGACATTCATGACTGAAGACTCCTGCGACCCCACATAACGATTGTCCAGCTCGCGCATGACATCCACACCATGGGTTTGCAGGTAGTATTGCGGCATCATGGTGGCGGCCAAAGCGGTGGGCGCCGGATAGCTGACCGCCTTGCCCTTCAGGTCGGCGATCTGGAGAATGCCGCTATCCCTGCGCACCAGAATGATGCCACGAAAGTTCTCGTCGTCTCCCATCTTGGCGAATACCCGGTAACCCCGGTCGATGGCGTTTATGGTTTGATAGGGGTTAGGCAAGCTGAAATGATATTTGCCCGCATAGAGTTTTTTATCGTAGCTGGCGTAATTGCGCGAGGCCTCCAGCTTGAACCGCACACCCGGTATCTGTTCGTTTAGGTAATCCATGAGCGGGTTGAATACCTCGAACAGGTGTTGCGGATTGTGCAAAGGGTGGATGCCGAATAGATAGACCGTTTCAGTCGTCGGGGCAGCGGGAGAGAAAGTCGGCTGATAGGGTTGTTCGGCCGATTTCTCACAAGCGCTTAAGACAATCCCCAGTGCAAGGAGGAGAAAAAAGCGAGCTTTGCAAGGCAGTTTCAGCATGTTGTGGCTAATATCTCCATTGGTTATCCATGTCATACTTCTATTATAGGCTTTAGGCTTGGTAGAGTATCTATTGGGTCAATAATACCCCATTGATTTTGCCCGCCACCACCCATTACTCTAGTGCCTCCAGCCTTTAGGCGGTGGGTTTAGCTATAAATTCACCACAAGTTAACGGGACAGCAGTGTTATAATATCCACGTTTAGCCTTCCCGGTTTGGGGCGAGGGTATGGAGATAGAGCAATATGTTTGCAAGTTTAACTGACAGGCTTGGTGGTGCCCTCAACCGTCTCAAGGGGCAGGGTCGTCTCAGTGAGGAGAATGTAGAGGAGTCACTGCGGGAGGTGCGCCGGGCGCTACTGGAGGCAGATGTCGCCCTGCCGGTGGTGCGCAGTTTTACCGAGCAGGTAAAGGTGAAAGCGCTAGGTGAGGAGGTGGCGCGCAGCCTCACTCCGGGTCAGGCGTTCATAAAAATAGTCAGTGATGAGCTGACCAGCTTGATGGGTGAGGCCAATGAGGCACTGAATCTGGCCGCCCAGCCGCCTGCGGTGATCCTGATGGCGGGCCTACAGGGTTCGGGTAAGACCACCAGTGTGGCCAAGTTGGCGCGTTGGCTTAAAGAGAGCCAGAAAAAGTCGGTTATGGTGGTGAGCTGTGACATCTATCGCCCAGCCGCTATCGAACAGCTTCAGACTTTAGCTACTGAGGTTGGGGCGGTTTTCTGTCCTAGTAGTAGAGAGCAGAAGCCGCTGGCTATTGCCACCAATGCGCTGGAGCAGGCGCGCAAGCAGTTTGTTGATGTGCTGATCATAGATACTGCTGGTCGTCTCCATGTAGATGCAGAGATGATGGGGGAGATCAAACAGCTGCATGCAGCGGTCACGCCGGTAGAGACGCTGTTTGTAGTGGATAGTATGACCGGCCAGGATGCCGCCAACACCGCTAAGGCGTTCGATCAGGCGCTACCTCTGACTGGTGTAATCCTCACCAAGACAGATGGTGATGCCAGGGGTGGTGCAGCACTATCTATTCGCCAGATCACCGGTAAGCCGATCAAATTTCTCGGGGTGGGCGAGAAGAGCACGGAGCTGGAGCCGTTTCATCCAGATAGGGTTGCCTCTCGTATTCTTGGTATGGGCGATGTACTCACTCTGGTAGAGGAGATTCAGAGTAAGGTAGACCATACCAAGGCGGAGAAGCTGGCCAAGAAGCTGCAAAAGGGCAAAGGCTTTGATCTTTTGGACTTTAAAGAGCAACTGGAGCAGATGTCCGGCATGGGTGGCATGAGTTCGCTGATGGATAAGCTGCCGGGGATGGGGCAGGTGCCGGAGAAGGTAAAAAACCAGGTTAATGATAAGGAGATGGGGAAGCTGGTTGCGATAATCAACTCTATGACCGCTCAAGAGAGGCAGTTTCCGGCAGTGATAAAAGGCTCCCGTAAACGCCGTATAGCGGCTGGATCCGGCACGCAGGTACAGCAGGTAAACAAGCTGCTAAAGCAGTTTACCCAGATGCAGAAGATGATGAAAAAGATGAAGGGTGGCGGTATGGCCAAGATGATGCAGAGGATGGGGGGTGGCCAAGGGCCAGGTGGAATGCCGTTTTAAAAGGTTGTGGGCGGGGTTTCAACCCTACAATTATGGTCACGTTGATCCTGAAATTCTGGTTTTGGCCATCTGTAACTCAATAAATACTTCACTTTTTCTCCAAATGCCGTACAATGCCCGGTCTGCCTGCTTTCGGGTCTCGTCTCCGATTCTGGGTAGGAACAACAGATATCTACATATATTTAAGGTTTAAACGATGGTAACTATTCGTCTTGCACGTTCTGGCGCCAAGAAGCGGCCCTTCTATCACATCGTAGTGGCAGATAGCCGTAGGGCTAGAGATGGCCGCTATATTGAGCGGATTGGCTTTTTTAATCCTATCGCCACGGGTCATGAGGAGCGTCTGCGGCTTGATCGTGCGCGTGTTGATCACTGGGTCTCTCAGGGTGCTCAGGCCTCTGATCGCGTATCCAGATTGCTCAAGGATCATGCTAAGGCCGCTGCTGCATAGCGGAGGTTTGGTTCGATGCCCATAGCGGCAGAAGATGATTCTGCATGGGTCACTCTAGGCAGGATATCTGGCCTGTTTGGGGTTAATGGCTGGGTTAAGGTGTTCTCTCATACCTCCCCTCGTACCAATATTCTGGAGTACAAGAGCTGGTACTTAGCGCGGAGAGATGGTTGGCAAGAGTTCCAGCTACAGGATGGCAGGAGGCATGGCAAAGGGGTTGTGGCGCAGCTACAGGGATACAGCGATAGAGATAGAGCCAGCGAGTTGATAGGAGCCGACATAGCTATTCAGCGAGAGCAGCTACCGATAGCAGAAGAGGGTAGTTTTTATTGGTCAGACCTGGAGGGTCTGCAGGTATGTACTACGGAGGGTGTGGATCTAGGCAGAGTGGATCATCTGCTAGAGACCGGTGCTAATAATGTTATGGTGGTAAAGGGTGAGCGCGAACGGCTGCTTCCGTTTATCGACCAGGTGATATCCGCGGTGGATCTCGATGGTGGTGTCATAACCGTAGAGTGGGATCCGGAGTTCTGACGGGATTGGTGTTATGCGCTTTGACGTGGTTACCCTTTTCCCGCAGATGGTTGAGTCCATGATTGGCAGTGGAGTCACTGGGCGGGCGGTGAGCAATGGGCTGGTAGAGCTATCTCTGTGGAATCCACGGGACTATACCAGTGATACCCACCGTAGCGTGGATGATCGCCCCTATGGTGGTGGTCCTGGGATGGTTATGCTGGCAGAGCCACTGCGGGCTGCCATTAGTGCAGCCAGAGAGGCGCAACCAGGAGCAGAGGTTGCCTACCTTAGCCCTCAAGGGCGCAGGTTGGATCAGGCTGGTGTCAGCGAACTGGCTGGACGGGATGGGATCATCCTGGTGGCTGGTCGCTACGAAGGGGTAGATGAGCGGCTTATAGATCATCATGTTGACGAGGAGTGGTCGATTGGTGATTACGTACTTAGTGGTGGTGAACTACCAGCTCTGGTGCTGATGGATAGTGTGATTCGGCTGCTGCCGGGAGTATTAGGAGATGACGCTTCGGCGGAGCAGGACTCCTATATGGATGGTCTGCTGGATTGTCCGCACTACACTCGTCCAGAGCGGTTTGAGGATGAGGCGGTGCCGGAGGTGCTGCGTAGCGGTGACCATGCAGCGATACGTCGCTGGCGGCTGCAACAGTCACTGGGTAGAACTTGGCTGCGGCGTCCTGAGATGTTGGTAGAGCGAGATTTGAGTGCAGCAGAGAGGTCTCTGCTGGAAGAGTTTATTACGGCACATAATGGTGTCGATTGAGATAATTGGGAGTGAGAGGATCATGAGCAAGATCATAGAGGCGCTTGAAGCCGAGCAGATGGGGCGTGAGCTTCCGGAATTTAGAGCTGGAGACAGTGTTATCGTCCAGGTAAAGGTTAAAGAGGGTGAGCGTGAGCGGCTCCAGGCCTATGAGGGTGTGGTGATCAGCAAGCGTAATCGCGGCATTAACTCCTCCTTTATTGTGCGTAAGATATCTCATGGCGAAGGGGTAGAGCGTACCTTTCAGACCTATAGCGCCCAAGTAGATAGCATCAAGGTGACTCGGCGTGGTGATGTCCGCAGTGCCAAGCTCTACTATTTGCGCGGCCGTACTGGTAAGGCCGCCAGGATTAAAGAGAAGATTTAGTTAAATCTTTGTTGGCGTAGGCTAAACCTTAAGGTCACCCTCTCTCTGCAGGGTGACCTTTTTGCGTTTACTCCCTACCACGCTTACCGGTTGATGCTATAGGCTCCCAGTCTTTATCCGCTGGAAATAGCGCCAGCTGAATAGCGCTATAAGCCCCGCAATATTGGGGAACCAGACCTCAGGTGTGCCCCAGGAGATTCCATCAACATAGTAGTCTGATAGTGGCCAAAAGATCTTGGTCGGGAAATATGCTGCGGTATGGAAGGGGAAATCCAGGCAGATGTGAAAAGGCCACGCCAGCATGGCGAAGGCGATATCCCGGCGCCAATAGGAGACTACTCCAATCAGCAGCAGGGCGATGACAAAGCTGTGCATCAGGTTGTAGGATATGAACAGCCAG
>CBFDBF010000080.1:0-7025 GCA_965602975.1 uncultured Gammaproteobacteria bacterium
TGAATATCGTCAACTGAGCGGCGACCCCTCCCTGGACCCAGACCTCCAGGCCCATCTGCAGGCCAGTGCCACCGAACTTGATGCGGCCGCCGACCTGCTGAACGCCCAGCTTATCACCTACATCGAACTGGCCGATCAACTGCTCGACATCGCCGAACAGCTGGTCAACCGGGAAGAGATCCTGATGCAGCGATACGCCTACAGTGGCGACAACAGCAATACCGAACACTACCAGGAGATGGTCGACGACAGCGACCATATCTACTTCTGGCGCGCCAAGAGACGTGATGCCGCCGGGCGTCTAGTATCCCACATCGTCGGCAACGGCCTGGTCACCGACCGCGGCTATGACACTGCCACCGGCCAACTGCAACACATCCGCAGCGGCTTTGGCTATGCAGCCCCCATCCGCAGTCTGGAATACCAGTATGACGCCATGGACAACGTCACCAGTCGGCAAGACCACATCCAGGGGCTTAGCGAATCGTTCGAATACGACCGACTCAACCGCCTCACCCGCAGCTATGTAAACGGTCAGATAGGTGAGATCGACTACGACTACAGTATTGACTACGCCTATGATGCCATGGGCAATATGCTGCACAAATCGGACGTGGGCAACTACACATACGGAGATCAGAACCATACCAGCAACAACGCCGGCCCCCACGCCCTTACTGATGCCGGAGAAAACCATACAAACTACCAATACGACCAGAATGGCAGCCTGACCCAGGGCGGCGGGCGCTCCATCGAATGGACCAGCTTCAACAAACCCAAGCGGTTCGAAAAGGACAGCCAGGTCACCAGCTTCATCTATGGCCCCGACCGGGCGCGCTACCTCAAGGTCACCGACACAGCTCGTACCCTCTATATCGGCAAGAGCTACGAACAGATCACAGAGGGTGACAACACCAAACAGAAACACTTCATCTACGCCGATGGGCAACTGGTCGCCATCCACATCAAGAGCGAAGAGAACAGCCAGCCGCTGCCGGACGAGACCCGCTACCTGCACCGAGACTCACTCGGCTCCATCGACACCATCACCGACGGGCGGGGCAATATCGTCGACCGCATGAGCTACGAGGCCTTTGGCCAGAGAAGGGCCGGCAACTGGCGCAGCGACATCGACTTCATCATCCCGGCGCTCACCAACCGCGGTTTCACCGGCCACGAACACGTGGATGAGATGGGCCTGATACACATGAACGGGCGGGTCTATGACCCGCAGCTGGGCCGGTTCCTCAGTGCCGATCCGACCATGCAGTTCCCGTATGCAAGTCAGGGATATAACCGTTACTCTTATGTGCAGAATAATCCGCTTAAATATACTGATCCGAGTGGGTATGGGTTGTTGAAGTCTCTTAAGAAGCTTATTGATAAAACTAGCGGAACTGAAGCGGCCCTTAAAATAATGAACAAAAATCCATGGGTGAGGGTGGTCGCGGTCGCCGTCGCGTCATATTTTACCTTTGGGGCGGCTTCGGGATGGGCAGCTACGGCTATGAATCTGGGCAAGGTTGCAGCTGGTATGGTCGGAGGAGCTGCGGGCGGCTTTGTTGGAGGATTCATTGGCAGCGGGGGTGATTTACGCTCTGCTATGATAGGGGGGCTGACAGGAGGTATCGCCGGATGGATCGGGGGATCCTCATTATTCACCAACCGTATTGGAAGAGCTTTTGCACACGGTATAAATGGTGGTGTTGGCAGTCGCTTAGGTGGAGGTAAATTCTTTCATGGGTTTATAAGCGGATCCCTTGTAAAATCTGTGTCAGGGGAAATACGCTCACTCTTTGCAGGTAATCCCATTGGCGGCTCTATTGCTGCGGCAGTTGTAGGTGGTGCCTCTACTCATGCAATGGGTGGGAAGTTTGGGAATGGGGCAGCTACGGCGGCGTTTTCATATATGTTCAACGAATTGCAGGCCAGCGATGATAAAGCACGAAATATTATTCGTGAAATGAGAGCGGGATCGGCTGATGGTGTTGAAATGATAAATGAACTTGACGAATCTGACCGGCTTTATATTCTTAGATTTGGTGATGATAGGAGGACTTCTGGAGATTTTATTGCCAAGGGGGTATACGATATTGTGATTAATGAAGATAATTTAAATCAGTACGAAGTTCCTGCGACTGATGGTGAATGGTACGTGGAAACTCCAATACGCGCTGTTGCACATGAATTGGGGCATGCGCTGATGGTAGAGAAACATGGTTCTTATTGGGCTAAACATCGATACTATGATGAGGCGACAGCTATAGAAAACAACATATCTCGTCAAATTGATCCAGAAGCATGGCAGCGTATAGGTCATGGGTCTAGGTTGCGACAGTGAATGTGATTTCGAGCGTTCTTTATAGTTCTTTTAGGTGCGGTGTTTATTTTTCCATTGTATCTATATTAATAGAAGTTTTATGGCTTTGTTGTTTAAACATTATTTCTTATTTTGATTTGATATATCTAATAGATACACCGATGCAACATTATTTAGATTGGGGAATGGTGCATTATGACCTTATTTCCATGCTTCCATTTGCTGAAGAGTATTTTATGTCCCACCGTTCTCCAGGTGGCATCTCGGATATTATGGTTGAGTTATCAGTTGTAGTACTTGTTGGTGTGATTGCTTTTTTAATTTCTTATGTGTTGTGTTGTGTTTTTCGGTTAATAAACAAAAACCAAAAAAACCAAAAAAACCAAAAAAACCGGGTCACCCATTAGCCGTCTCGAAAAAAACCGGGTCAGAGAGCAATTGTTTCTAATATAGCTGCGAGCTAATATAGCAACAGCTATTAACCAAACCATTCACAAGGAAGTGAGCCATGCCACGTAAGCCACGTTTCAATCTGGTGGGGATACCACTGCATGTCGCTAATTGGGGTCAAAGCAAAAAACTCGGGTCGGAACACAGTTTTTGCTAATATAGCTCAGACAGATTGATACAATCTAATCGCGTAAACCCAACCACAAGGAGGTGGAGAGTGTCACGTAAACCCCGTTTTTTGCTACCTGGCATACCACAGCATGTTATTCAGCGCGGCCATAACCGAGACCCCTGCTTTTTCGCGGAAGAAGATTATCAGCGTTATCTTCATGATATCCATGAGGCAGCGTTGAAGAACCAGCTTCAAATCCATGCCTATGTACTGATGACAAATCATGTGCATTTGTTGGTCACACCTGAGCAGCCGTTCAGTGTGATGCATGCGCTGCAAGATTTAGGACGCAAATTTGTGCGCTATATTAACCATAGTTACAAACGTACTGGTGGACTCTGGGAGGGGCGTTACAAAGCTAGTTTAGTGGATAGCGAAGCGTACCTGTTGACCTGTATGCGGTATATCGAGATGAATCCGGTGCGAGCCGGGATGGTTGAACACCCGGGCGAGTATCGGTGGTCGAGTTATGGTGTAAATGCGACAGGCAAGCCTAATGAGATATTGACGATGCATCCTCTGTATCACTCTTTAGGGCGAGATAAAGAGGCGCGGGAACACGCATATCGCGAATTATTTAGTCATCATCTGAACTTGGATGAATTGCATTGTATGAGAGAGGCGCTGAACCAGGAATTGGTGCTGGGCCGGGAAGACTTCAAAGACAAAATAGAGGTGATGTTACAGCGTCAGGTTAGATCAGGATTACCTGGGCGACCACGTGTAGAAGAAAGGCGGGCGATATACAGGTGGCTGTAGTATATTAGCGAAAACTGTGTTCCGACCCCGGTTTTTCAGCAGATTAGGCTCTTGTGTTACCATCCGATAAATCAAGGGGGCAGGCTGAACCCTTGATCGTTAAGGCTATCCAACCACTTTAAATTAATGCGGAAACAGGGCAGCAATAGGGTAACCTTGGCTGAAAAAAGAGGTGAGAAAAGAGTTAGTATATCTACACTAGATTATGATCGGACTTGAACCACTTTCCCAGGAACTTATCTGGATGGCTATCCCCGTCATTTTCTTGGCCGGATTGGTTCATGGTGCCTTCGGCATAGGGTTCCCCATGGTTGCCACCCCCCTGCTAGCCCTGTTTACAGATGTATTCACCGCTGTGCTTATCTGCCTGATTCCAACCATGTCAGTTAACCTGACGGTAATATGGCAGGGTGGTGTCAAGCAGTTGAAGCATATCCGCCAATATTTGCCAGTTATCCCCTTTGCCCTACTGGGTACGGTGATTGGCTCTTTTCTGTTGTTATGGTTGGATCCACGCCCTTTTTTACTGCTGCTTGCGGTCGCCATCCTGCTTCACCTTAATCAACACCGTGTACAAGGATTGGGCTTCCACTGGGTAACAGATCACCCCATCCTTGCTTATGCTGTTTTTGGGTTAACTGCCGGATTGATGGCGGGCACCGTCAATGTCATGTTGCCAGTATTGATTATTCTGTTTATGGAGCTTCGCATTGCTGCGGCTACGATGGTGGTATTGTTTAATCTGAATTTTTTTACCGGTAAGCTAACTCAGAGCCTGATCTTTTTACAGCAAGACCTCCTAGGTATCGGATCTTTTTTGTTAACCACCTTATGGCTGGTACCTGTTGCTCTTGTGGCTCTCTATCTAGGCATGCAACTAGGTAAACGGATTACTCCGGAAAACTATTCAAGTATATTGAGAGGCGTACTGTGGTTGATGGCAATCATACTGATTGCGCGATTTCTTTATACTTATTTGGTCACAGCATAATTTCCAAATCAGAAATCAAGGAGTCTGACTCCTTGATTGCCTACCGGCAGCTATTTCGTACGCGCATCTCAAATGATACACTTGAGGATATTCGGGAAGCTACTAATAAGGCTTGGGTATTGGGCAGTGACTGTTTTAAGCGCAAGATGGAGAAGAGGCTGATGTGGCCGGTTATATCCAGTAGTCAAGGGGGCGATCGGAAGTCGGCCGTTTATCGGCGCAAATCAAGGAGTCTGACCCCTTGATTGTGCCGGATTTTAGTGGTGTCAGAATACTGGTGGTCGGCGATGTAATGCTCGACCGCTACTGGCATGGTGCCACCAATCGTATCTCTCCTGAAGCGCCGGTGCCGGTGGTACGGGTGGAGGATGAGGAGAGCCGCCCTGGCGGTGCCGGTAATGTCGCTTTAAATATTAGCGCCCTTGGTGGCAGGGCAACCCTGATTGGCTTGACCGGTGATGATGAGATGTCCCGGATACTGGAGCAGGGGCTGCATAGCCACAATATAGATTGCCGTTTCGAGCGGATAGAGCGCTTCCCCACCATAACCAAACTGCGCATCATCAGTCGCCACCAACAGCTGATTCGACTCGATTTTGAGGACGGTTTTCCGGGGTTGGATGACTCCGAGATGGTGGCGCAGTTCAAAAATCAGCTCCCCTCTATCGATCTGGTGCTGCTCTCTGATTATGGCAAAGGGACCCTGCGGCGAGTGGCTGAGTTGATCACTCTGGCACGGGATGCTGGAAAGATGGTATTGGTTGACCCCAAGGGGAGCGATTTCAGGCGCTACCGTGGGGCTAGCCTGATCACCCCCAATATGGCCGAGTTTGAGGCGGTGGTTGGAGTGTGTGCAGATGATGTAGAGGTAGTAGAGCGTGGTCATGCGCTGATGGATGAGTGTAGTTTTGGAGCGCTGTTGATCACCCGTGGCGAGCAGGGTATGACCCTGCTGGAGCGTGACAGTGAGCCGCGCCATCTACCAACTCAGGCTCAAGAGGTATTCGATGTAACTGGTGCTGGCGATACGGTGATCGCTGTTTTGGCTGCTGCTATATCCGCCGGCATACCGATAGAGGCGGCTACTCAGCTGGCGAATGTTGCCGCCGGTGTTGTGGTCGGCAAGCTAGGGACCGCCACCGCCACTCTTGATGAGATCAAACTGGCTCTCTCCATGCAGCAGGTGGTGCATCGTGGAGTGGTGTCGGAGGATGAGTTGGTCTCCGCCATAGAGGTCTCTCGCTCTCGGGGGGAGAGTATCATCTTTACTAACGGCTGTTTTGATATCCTCCATGCTGGTCATGTAACCTATCTGGAGCAGGCGAGCCAGCTGGGAGATCGGTTAGTGGTGGCGGTCAATATTGATGCGACCGTGCGCCAGTTGAAGGGTGAGGATCGTCCAGTGAATAGTTTAGAGCAGCGGATGACCGTACTGGCCGCACTGGGCTGTGTCGATTGGGTAGTGCCCTTCTCTGAAGAGACCCCGGAACGGCTGATCTGCAAGTTACAGCCAGATTTTCTAGTCAAGGGTGGTGATACCGATATAGAGAGTATTCCTGGAGCCGACTGTGTCCGCAAGGCGGGCGGTGAGGTGCGGTTGATGGGCCATCTGGATGGCTGCTCCACCACCGGTACGATTAGCAATATCCGTAGTAAAGATACCTCGTAATAGGTACAGGCGTAGAGGAAATAGCAAGATGCAGGTGACAATATTTGGCTCTGGCTATGTTGGACTGGTAACAGGTGCCTGCCTTGCTGATGTTGGCAATGATGTGCTCTGTGTGGATAGCAACCAGCAGAAGGTCGATCTGCTCAATAGTGGGGGGATTCCGATTTTTGAGCCGGGTCTGGAGCCGCTCATCAAGAGCAATGTAGAGGCTGGTCGCCTCTCTTTTAGTAGTGATATTGCCGCCGGGGTCAAGCATGGCCTATTTCAGTTTATCGCCGTTGGCACCCCGCCAGATGAGGATGGCTCTGCCGATCTTAAGCATGTCCTGGCGGTGGCCGCCAGCATCGGTGAGCAGATGGATGGCTATAGGGTCATCACCACCAAATCGACTGTGCCGGTAGGTACAGCAGATCGAGTGTGTGCAGAGATCAATAGTCAGCTGGAGCGGCGTGGTCAGCAGCAGATTGAGTTCGATGTGGTCTCCAACCCAGAGTTTCTCAAGGAGGGGAGCGCTATCGATGACTTCATGAAGCCAGATCGGATAATCATCGGTACCGATAACCCACGCACTACCGAGCTGCTGCGCGAACTCTATGCCCCATTCAACCGTAGCCATGACCGTCTAGTGGTGATGGATATCCGCTCGGCTGAGCTGACCAAGTAT
>CBFDBF010000081.1:0-6967 GCA_965602975.1 uncultured Gammaproteobacteria bacterium
CAGCTTCGCCTACCGATGGGGGCGGATCGCCCCTATCCTCTGCCTCCTAGGCTATAGCTAACCCTTTTGTTACGAATACAAGTACAATATCCACCCTCTGCCCAATCGGCCTAAACACTATGTACAATTTAAAAAACATTGACTGGAGAGGGCTACCCTCCAGAGCCAAAGAGCATATCTCTGCCCTTATACAGGATGGGGGCTGGCGCGCAGTGCTATCTAATATGCGTAACAGATGGGCTCTGCTCATTCCGATCCTGCTGGGTCTCCTTGTCCTACTGCTACTGCTCCAGCAGAAGAGTGAGCCGGCGCAGGGTGAAGCTGAAGAGAGATCGCAACTGGTACGCACTATACTGGTACCAACAACCACTGTAGTCCCCTCTGCTATCGGGCACGGTACAGTACAACCAGGTAATAGCTGGGAGGCTGTAGCCCAAGTCAAGGGCAAGATCCTGGAGAAGCACCAAAAACTGCGTAAAGGCGCGATGCTGGAGGCAGACAGCCTGCTACTGCGGATTGACACCACCGACTACGAGCTGGCCATAGCCCGTGCCAAAGCAGATATAGCCGCTCTGCAGGCACAGATACAAGAGCTGGAGACCAAAGCAGCCGACAGCCACTCGGCACTCAAGATCGAAGAGGAGTCACTCGCCCTGGCGCAAAAAGAGCTGACAAGAAGAGAGAAGCTGGCCAAGAAAGGTGGCCTTAGCCGCTCTGACCTGGAGAGTCAAAAGCGCACCCTGCTCTCCCAGCAGCAGAGCGTACAGAAACAGAAGAGTAGCCTCAACCTGATCCCCACCCAGCAGGCGCTCCTCCAGGCACAGTTAGCACGGCAAGAGGCGGTGCTAAGTACCGCTCGCCGTGATCTAACCCATACCGTAATACGCATCCCCTTTACTGGACGCATCTCCACAGTCAATGCGGAGCTGGAGCAGTATGTGCGCGAGGGGGAGGTGCTGCTGATTGCAGATGATCTAAAACTGGCAGAGGTGGAGATCCAGATTCCGATCAACCGCATGGCGGCACTGATCCGCTCTGACAAATCGATAAATCTACTCGATATACCCCAACAGGAGCTACGCAAACAGATGGGGCTAAGTGCAGAAATCCACCTCCAGGAGGGTGGTATCAATGCTATCTGGCAAGGTCGTGTCGCCCGTTTCAGCGATAGTCTAGACCCAAAAACCCGTACCGTCGGAATCATTATCGAGGTCGACGCACCCTACTCTGAGGTGCAACCAGGAACGCGGCCACCGCTGCTAAAGGGTATGTTTGTAGAGGTGACACTCTGGGGCAAGCCCAGAGAGGAGCGTCTGATTATCCCCCGCTCGGCTCTGCATAGTGGCAAGGTATACCTGGTAAATAGCGAGAATCGTCTGGAGCTACGTCAGGTGGAGATAGAGCTACTACAGCCAGAGTATGCCGTTATAGCCACCGGTCTGGCGACAACTGACCGGATCGTAGTCTCAGACCTGATGCCTGCCATCGATGGGATGCTGCTACAACCGACAGATGATACCGCTGTGGTAGAGCAGCTCACCAAAGCAGCCATCCGTGGTGGTATTGAATGATCGAGTTCTTCGCCCGCCACCCGACTGCCGGCAACCTGCTGATGTTTTTTCTGGTGCTGCTCGGCCTTACTGCACTACCAACCCTGCAGCGGGAGACCTTTCCCGATTTTGCTACCGAGATGGTACAGATTACCGCGGTCTATCCGGGTGCCGGCACCGAAGATGTGGAGGAGGCTATATGCCAACGCATCGAAGATGCCATGGATGGTCTCAATGACCTCTCTGAACTACGCTGCACTGCGCGTGAGGGGGTAGGCTCCGCCATACTGGAGATGACAGATGGTGGGGATATCACCCGCTTCCTGAACGATGTAAAGGCCGAGGTCGAGGCCATCGACAACTTCCCAGATGAGGTAGAGATCCCTAGAGTCAAGGAGCTAGGGCGCACCTCCCAAGTAATCTCAATAGCTATCACCGGCCCCATGTCCGCCAGTGATCTCAAGGCATATGCAGAGCAGACAAAACAGCAAATGCAGCTGCTGCCAGAGATTTCACGGGTAGAGGTGCTCGGCCTATCAGAGCATCAACTACGGATCGAGGTGACCGCCTCAGCCATGCGTCAATATGGCCTCAATATAGCAGATATCCGCAATGTAGTTGCACGCCAGGGGATCGACCTACCAGCCGGTATACTAGAGACTCACGACACCGATCTACTGATACGTTTTACCGATCTGCGCCGTAGCCCGGCCGAGCGGGCCGAGCTGATCTTAATAGAGGGCAAACGCGGCTCTGAGGTACGGCTTGGAGATGTGGCTCACATCAGTGATCGCTTTACACTGGATGAAGAGAAAACCCTGTTTAATGGGCGCCAGGCTATACTCCTGCAGGTGCTAAAAAACAAGCAGCAAGATACGCTAAAGGTGGCAGACGCTGTCCACAAATTCTTGCGGGAGGCGCGTCTTAACGCCACACCCGGGGTCTCTTTTACCATCACCCAAGATAGCTCTACTACCGTACGCGATCGCCTTAACATGCTAGCCAGAAACGGTGGCCAAGGGCTGATACTGGTATTTCTGGTCATGTGGCTCTTTTTTCAGGGACGCTTCGCCTTCTGGGTAGCGATGGGGCTGCCGGTCTCCTTCCTCGGCGCCATATTCCTTATGAGCGTACTGGGGCTTACCATCAATATGATCACCATGGTGGCTCTACTAATCGCCATCGGTCTGCTGATGGATGACGCCATCGTCATTGCTGAGAATATTGCCGCCCAGCTGCGCCGCGGTAAGAGTGCCATGCAGGCGGCCATTGATGGTACGCGGCAGGTCTCTCCCGGGGTAATATCCTCCTTTCTCACCTCATTGGCGATCTTTGGCCCCCTCGCCTTTCTTGCTGGTCATATGGGGAAGATATTACAGTTCATCCCTATGGTTCTACTGCTAGTGCTGGCGGTTAGCCTGATCGAGGCATTTCTAATTCTGCCCCATCACCTAGCTCATTCACTAAAACATCAAGAGAGAGAGATCAGCCCATTTCGCCGGCGCTTTGATGCTCGCCTGGAGTACTTTCGTGACCAGACCATGGGGCAGGTTATAGACTTTGCCATGCGCCAGCGCTACTGGTTTGTCGGTGGAGTTCTAGCCCTCTTTCTGCTTAGCTTGGGAATGTTAATTGGCGGCCATCTCAAATTTCAGATATTTCCCACCATAGAGGGGGATGTCATCGAAGCGCGACTAATGCTACCTGCCGGTACTCCACTATGGCGTACCGAACAGGTGGTGGCTAAAATAACCGCCGGACTGGAGGTGATGAACCAAGAGTTCACTCAGCTACAGACAGAGCAGCGCCCACTAGTACAGAATATCCAGATCCGCTTCAACTACAATCAGGATGCAGAGGAGAGCGGCCCACATCTGGCCACCGTCATAGCCGATCTGATAACCGCTGAAGAGCGAGAGGGCAAGCTGGATGAGATGCTCGACCGCTGGCGTAGCGAGGTTGGAGAGCTACCAGACATACTATCCTTGAACTTTAAAGAGCCGGTACACGGCCCCGGCGGCATCCCTCTGGAGCTGCGTTTGGCAGGGCCTGACCTACAGGAGCTAAAAGCCGCCTCAGTCGAACTCCAGGAGTGGCTACACCGCTACCATGGCACCTTCGATATCAGCGACAACCTGCGCCCCGGCAAACCGGAGCTACAGCTCAAGCTTCGGCCTGGCGCCCTCACCCTTGGCCTGGATGCAACCACCATAGCCAGCCAGTTACGCGCCGCATTCTATGGCTCTAATGTCGGCAATATCCAGCTAGGCGGCGAGTCCTACGAGATCGATGTGCGCCTCGCCAGTATGGATCAAGACACCTTAAGCGAACTAGAGGAGTTCCGCATCACCACAAAGGATGGTGCCCAGGTCCCGCTCTCTACGGTTGCCTCCATAACTGAGGGGCGTGGCTTCTCCCGTATCCTGCGAGTAAATGGCCTCCGTACCGTAACAGTCACCGGTGATCTCAACCCCAAATTGGCCAACGCCCGCGAGATCATCCGCCACACCAAGGACAATTTTATACCTGAACTACAGAAGCGCCACCCTTCGATTCGTATCGGCGTAGAGGGGCAGGAGCGACGTACCGCCGAGACTATGGCATCTATGCTGCGTGCCTTTGCCATCGGCCTGGTCATGATTTTTATCCTGCTCAGTTTTCAATTCCGCAGCTATGCCGAACCGCTGGTAGTGATGTCGGTGATCCCCCTAGCCCTGATCGGCGTCATCTGGGGTCACCTGCTACTAGGACTACAACTCACCATGCCCAGCATCATCGGCTTCGCCTCACTTGCCGGCATTGTAGTCAACGACTCTATCCTGCTGGTGGAGTTTCTAAAGCTACGGGTAAGAGAGGGCGCCTCCGTAGTAGAGGCCGCAAAAAAAGCGAGCCGAGATCGCTTCCGCGCGGTGCTGCTAACCTCTATAACCACTATGGTAGGATTGACACCACTCTTACTGGAACGCAGCCTGCAGGCGCAAATCATGATCCCCCTGGCCACCAGTATCGTCTTTGGACTGCTTGCCACTACCATGCTGGTACTGCTACTGGTACCATCCCTGTTCAGCATTCTTGATGATAGGGGACTCTCCTCCATTACTGCAGACAACAGGAGAGATAAATAAAGGGATCATACAGTGCGCCAACACCTTACCAAGCCAGCAATAAACCACCCAATCCTGACAATCCTATTTAGCCTGCTATTTGTAGTCTGTGCCGCCTACGGTGCCCAGAAGCTGGTTTTTAAGAGTGACTATCGCGTATTCTTCAGCGCTGAAAACCCACAGTTAACCGCATTTGAAGAGATGCAGAAGATCTACAGCAAGAACGATAATATAGCCCTCATTCTCGCCCCTGCCAACGGCAAAGTATTCACCCCCAAAACCCTGGAGGCGATCCGCAAACTTACCCAGGAGTCATGGCAAACCCCCTTCTCCACCCGCGTTGACTCCATCACCAACTATCAGCACACCTATGCCGAGGGTGATGACCTGATAGTAGAGGATCTGATACTGGATCCGCTCTCTATGGATAGACTAGCACTAGAGCGAGCCAGACAGATAGCCACCAGTGAACCGCTACTGTTACATAAACTTATCTCCGCAGAGGCGCATGTCACCATCGTCAATATAACGGTGCAGATGCCAGGGATAAATCTGGTCAAAGAGGTTCCAGAAGTTGTCGCCAAGGTGCGGGAGATGCGTGACGCCTTTGTCGCCGCAAACCCGGATATAGATGTCTACCTCTCCGGCATGGTAATCATGAATAACAGCTTTGCCGAGTCATCGCTCAACGATAGTGCCACCCTGATCCCCATCATGTTCGGTATTGTGATCCTCACCATCAGCCTGCTGCTACGCACCATCACCGGCACCATCGCAACTGTTACGGTGATCATCTGCAGCATCGCTGCCACTATGGGGCTGGCCGGCTGGAGCGGCATCTTCCTGACCGGCCCATCCGCGGTAGCACCTACTATGATCATGACACTGGCGGTGGCAGACTGTATTCACATATTGAGCACTATGTACTACGAGATGCGCCAAGGGGTAGAGAAGCGCCAGGCTCTTATAGACAGCCTGAAGATAAATTTTCAACCCATCTTTCTGACCAGCATTACCACTGCCATCGGCTTCTTGAGCATGAACTTCTCCGACTCCCCACCATTCCGCGATCTGGGAAATATGGTTGCAACCGGAGTCATGCTAGCCTTCCTGTTCTCTATTACAATCTTTCCTGCCATCCTCATGCTACTGCCACTCAAGGCAAAACCGCAAAAAGCTGGAGGCGATCTAATGCAACGGCTGGCAGAGCGGATAATTAAACATAGAAAAATCCTGCTCCCCACCACCGTAATAATCATGTCCATGTTGATACTGTTCATGCCCAAGAATGAGCTAAATGATGACTTTGTGAAATACTTCGACCACAGCGTACCGTTCCGTCAGGCCACCGATTTTATGCAGGATAATATATCCGGCATGACCACTATTGAAATCTCGATAGAGAGTGGCATCTCCAGTGGCATCAACCATCCAGATTTCCTTGCCGTTTTGGAAGAGTTCAGCCAGTGGCTGCGGACACAACCTGAGACCGACCATGTAAATAGCATCACCGACACCATCAAGCGGCTAAACAAGACCATGCATGCGGATGAACAGGCGTGGTACCGACTGCCCGACAGCCAGGAGCTATCGGCCCAATATCTGCTGCTGTATGAGATGTCTCTCCCCTATGGACTGGATCTCAATAACCAGCTCAATGTGGACAAATCATCCACCCGAGTGGTTGCCACCTTTAAAAACCTCACCAGCATAGAACAGCTCCATATAGAGCAGCGCATTACCAACTGGTTTGCGGCCAATGCGGCCGCATACAAGATTGATATAGCTAGCCCATCACTAATGTTCGCCCATATCGGCCAACGCAATATCATCAGCATGCTCAAGGGGATCACTATGGCGCTACTACTGATCTCTCTGCTCCTGGGATTCGCCCTAAAATCTCTCCGCTTTGGGCTGATCAGCCTGTTGCCAAACTTGGCACCGGCGGCGATCGGCTTTGGCGTCTGGTATTTTATAGATGGACAGGTGGGGCTGGCTCTCTCGGTAGTAGCCGGCATGACTCTGGGTATAGTGGTAGATGACACCGTCCATTTTCTCAGCAAATATCTACACGCCCGCCGTGACAGAGGGGCAGATAGCCACGCTGCGGTCAGATATGCATTCAACAGCGTTGGGCGTGCGCTCTGGATTACTACACTGGTACTGGTGGCCGGCTTTATGGTACTAGCGCAATCCTCGTTCAAGGTAAATGCAGACACCGCGCTACTTACAGCTATTACAATTGTCATTGCACTCGCGGTAGACTTCCTGTTTCTACCACCACTATTAATGAAACTAGATAGAACCGATGGA
>CBFDBF010000082.1:0-6942 GCA_965602975.1 uncultured Gammaproteobacteria bacterium
ATAATATAACTCTATCGCAGACCCTTATAGCACCGGTGGGTGGTGTCCCCGGAACCCTAGGGGTCACCAGTATTGATATTGCAGCGGCAGATGGCGGTGAGCATCTGATCAGCAATCAGACGGTTTCTGAGGTGGGAGTGTTTACCTTTACTGCCACCCCACCAGCAAACGGCTATTTTGGTGAGACGGTTACCGGAGGCACTAGTGCTAATATAGGTCGCTTCTATCCGGCCAGATTGATGCTCTCTGCCAATACGCCGCAGTTCGGTAGTGGTTGTAGTGCTGGAGTTGCTCCCTTTACCTACCTGGGGTCAGATCCGGTAAATGGGGGCTTCGGTTATGCTACCGACCCGGTGTTGTCAGTGGAGCCACAGAATAGTAGTGGTGGGTTTACTCGTAACTATGCCGGCAATTTTTGGCTGTTGGATGATCTGTTAGCGGGTCGCAGTTACTCCAATATGGTAGCTACAACAGCCGCAACGGCTAGTCGAGATGTGAACGGTGGGGGCGCTACTCGCGCCGGTGATGATTTTGACCCAACTCCAGCAACGTTAACACTTAGTGGAGATCGGCTGAGCTACTCCAGGCCTGCCACTCCGGAGGATCCGTTCAACGCCTTGGTGGATCTTCAGTTCAGCGCTGCCGATCTGACCGATGCCGATGGGGTCTGTTACGCTCCTGCCAGTAGTAGTTGTAATACCAATGATGGCGATACCGGAGATCCCTTCACCATCAGTGCCATTACTGGTACCGAACTGCGCTATGGCCAAGGTTATGCCAAGGATAGCTATGGTACTCAGGGAAATGTTGGAGACAGTCTGCTGCTGCCGATAGGGGCGCAGTACTATGATACCGGTGGCTGGGTGGCGAATAGCGATGATAGCTGCTCACAGGTTGCTTATATCAAGGTTGACAACGATATTGCTACTACAGCAATACCATCCATAACACCGCTGATATTTAGTGGCGGTGCAGGTGACCTCACTCTTCAAGTAACCGCAGATCCTGCACCACCTGGCGGTGATAGTGAAGTAACCTTGAGCTGGCCTGTCTGGCTGCCGGGGCCGGTGACGGTGAATGCCACCTTCGGTATCTTTCGCAGTGATGACCGCTTTATCTACTGGCGAGAGACAGAGTGACGAGGCAACACGGTTTTACCATGGTTGAACTGATCCTGGTGATCGTGATCCTTGGGGTGCTTGCTGCCTATGCAGCACCCAAAATGGATCTCCAGATGTTTGATGCACATGTGGCTGCACAGGAGTTGGTTGAGGCAATTCGCTATGCCCAGGAGATGTCAATGACCCATAGTGGTAGCAACGCATATCAGGTAGAGCTGGATGCTACTGCTAACAGCTATGCAGTTACTCAGAGTGGTGTTGCGGTAAGCTCTCCTCTAAGTGGTGGTTCGAACTATGTGAGCGGCTGGAGTAATGTAACTATAGGTCAGTCGGGAACGATAGCCTTTAATTCCAGGGGGCGACCGACTTGCTCTGGTGGGTTGGCGGCCTGTTCTGAACCAACAGATAGCAATGTCAGTATTGCTGTAGCGGTTGGTTCTGACAGTACCACAGTGGCAATTGAGCGGATGACAGGTTATGCACGGCTCAACTGAACAGTCTGGCTTTACTCTAATAGAGGCGGTGATGTTTATCGTCGTTATCGGGATTGCACTATCGGTGGTGATGATGCAGTTCAGGCAGAACGCAGGTCATAGCCATGAACCGTATGTTCGACAGCGTGGTATGGCTGTTATGAATGCCTATATGGATGAGATAGTGCGTAAACGGTGGAATGAAAACAGCCCGGTCGGTGGTGGTCTAGTGACAGTTATAGCACCGATAGGGCTAGATTCAGGCGAAGTTGCGGGTGATCGTAGCAATTATGATGATATCGATGACTATAATGGAATATCCGACTCTCCTCCAGAAGATCCAGAAAATAGTGTCATGCCAGATTATGATGGTTTCTCTGTGTCAGTTGCGGTTATCCAGCCGGGGGCAGATTGGAACGGAGTGCCTGCTGCCGATGTGCGCCATATAACGGTGACTGTAACCACACCGACCGATGAGAACCTTACCATCCATGCCTATAGGTTGAACTTCTGATGTTAAACCGTAGCCACTATATGCGCCCCCTCTCCCTCTGGGATAGGGTTGGGGTGAAGGGGGTAGAAAAGGCCAAAGTTAGTGGGATAACAGACTACCGCCACAGCCGTGGATTTAACCTACCAGAGCTGATTGTCGCAATAGTGCTTATAGGCATTGTCGGCGGTTTGATGGCTCCGGTAATCAAGCAGTCGATCGACTCCTATTTTACCACTCGTGGTAGAACTGAATTGACTGCCAAGGGTCGTCTGGCACTGGAGCAGTTGGCACGTGCAGTTCGGCAGGCGGTTCCAAACAGTCTGGAGGTGGTTACCTCTGGCGGGAGTGAAGGGATACAGTTTCTCTCTGCTCGTACTGGTGGGCGTTACGTCTCTACAGATGATGGTTTTACTGGGGCATTTACCGTTCTTGCGCGCCGCTTTGCTAAAGGCATCAGTATGAGCGAGCTATATATACTTGATACTATTGTCTTGCAGCCAAATGATCGGTTGATTTTGGGCAATACTTCACCTGGTGAGTTGCGGTCAGGCAATAGTGCGGTCTTGCTGACAGGGGTAGTCGCCACGGCCAACGTACCTGATAGCACCAGTGTGGGGCAGGTGCTTCAGTTTGGTGGAAACAGCTTCCTGCACGATTCACCTAGCAACCATTTTGTCATCTCCAATGCGACCCATGAGATTGGTCTATTGGGTGATACTCTGCGCTGGCACAAGAGCACAGGCATGAGCAGTTATGATACCAACGGTGATTGGGGTGTCTCCGATCCTCTGTTGATGGATGGGGTGAGTTCACTCGATTTTAGTTATACACCTGGTAACCCATACGCCAACGGAGTGTTGCGGGTCGATCTGGAACTGACAGATAGTGAAGAGTCTATTCGGCTCTATCAGGAGATTCAGATAAGGAACACGCCATGACTTTAGTTATATCCCCTCCCCACTAGTGGGGAGGGTTAGGGTGGGGAGTATAATCAGCTGCTTTTATTAAACTTCCCCTCCTAGTCTCCCCCATTTGCAGGGGGAGGAGATGTTGTAATATAGGAGAGAGAAGAGTGCAAAAGCGGAGACAATCTGGTCTATCACTGTTGGCTGCGATCTTTCTGATCACTGCGCTGGCACTACTGGCGGCGCTTATGACTCGATTGATAGTTATGGGGACGACCGAGAGTATCAACGAATTATACTCATCTCAGGCTCTATATGCGGCAGAGAGCGGGGCTGAGTGGGCGGCCAATCGTATCGTTAACGGGGGATTGGGTGTTACCACTGACAGCCCGGCTAATCCAGCTGCTACCGCCTGGTTTAGTACCACGGTTAGTTCGGTGACGGTTGGTGGCGAGACGCTTTTTACCATTATCAGCACCGGTGAGGCCGGTGGTACTGCAGTTACACCTAGGGTACAGCGGCAGATTGAGACGCAGTTTATGCCATAGACAGAGGACAGAGGAGAGAGCAGTCCCTCTCCTCCGTTTGTAGGGGAGGCTACATGGTGGGCATAGGCAGATAGTGGGATAATATGTCCCTCCCCCACTTGTGGGGGAGGTTAGGAGGGGGAGTGTAAAAAAACAGCGGTAGATATGATTTGACTCCCCACCCTACCCCTCCCCACTAGCGGGGAGGGGGCAGTAGATAAACGATGGGAGTCTAAAAATAGCTACCTGGCCTGGGGAAACAGCTGGCTCAGCCCAAACAGCAGAGTGGATGCTACCACCATTGATGGCCCGGTTGGGGTGTCCCACTGGAGTGATCCGGCTAGCCCTAATGCCACTGATACTCCACCTAGCAGGGCGGCGAGCAGGGCCATCTGCAGCGGTGTTTTGCTGAAACGGCGGGCAGTGGCTGCCGGTATGATCATTAGGGAGGTGATCAGTAAGATACCAATTATCTTCATCGACATAGCGATCACCAGAGCAATCAGCAGCATAAAGATCAGTTTGGTGCGGGTGACAGGAATCCCCTCGACCTGAGCCAGCTCCTGATGCACAGTTAGAGCCAGCAGAGGGCGCCAAATGGCGCTGAGTAGTAGCATAACTACTAGACCACCACCACATATCCAGAGCAGGTCGGTGCTGCCTACAGCTAAAATATCACCAAACAGATAACCCATAAGATCTACCCTAACACCCTCCTGAAAGGACATGACTACCAACCCTAGAGAGAGTGCGCTGTGGGCCAGGATACCTAGCAGTGTGTCGGTGGCCAGCTGTTGTCGGTTCTGTAGTGAGAGCAGGAGCAGGGCAACCAGGATAGCGATGGAGATAACCGCTAGATTGAGATTTATGCCGAGCAGAAATCCAAGGGCTACGCCCAGCAGTGCTGAGTGGGCAACGGTGTCGCCAAAATAGGCCATGCGCCGCCAGACGATAAACACCCCCAGAGGCGCGGCTATCACTGCCACACTTAGTCCTGCGATCAGGGCACGAAAGATGAGATCATCCATTGTCGTGCGTGTCGCAGCTGTCCACTATATTGCCATGACTATCGTGGCTATGGTCGTGGTGGTGGGTGTAGATCGCCAGGTTTGCATTGGCTGGTGCACCAAACATCTCTAGATAGGCTGGGTGTTGGCTGATGGCATCGGGGTGGCCTGAGCAGCATACATGCCGGTTGATACAGATAACATGGTCGGTATTGGCCATCACCAGATGGAGATTGTGGGATACCATCACCACACCACACCCATACTCATCACGAATCTGGCTGATTAGATCATATAGCTCAGCTTGGCCAGTTATATCCACTCCCTGTACCGGTTCATCTAGCACCAGTAGCTCCGGTTTGCGTAGTATGGCGCGTGCCAGCAGAACGCGCTGGTTCTCTCCACCGGAGAGTCGCTGCATGGGTGCCTTGAGTAGATGGGTGATGCGTAGTTTAGCCCCAATTTTGCTGATGGCACTGTTGGAGCTGCCTTGAGCCAGTGATAGAAAGTGTTGTACCGTCAGAGGGAGGTTTTCGGATAGAGATAGCCTCTGCGGCATGTAACCGATGCGTAGCTTAGGCCGTCGCTCAACCTCTCCCATGCTGGGTTGCAGCAGAGCCAAGAGAATACGTAGCAGGGTGGTTTTGCCAGCGCCATTTGGGCCTATCAGGGTGCTGATTTCACCACTCTTTATGGTTAGATCTACCCCCTCAAGTATCTGCCGACCATCAACTGTTATGCCGATATTATGGGCTGTTAGCAGTGCGTCATCTGGTAGCATATGACTACTCCTGAGGGCTGCATTGTGAGCAGATACCTGAAATTTCCACTGTCCCACCGGTGACCTGAAACCCTATGGTATCTGCATCAACAGCGATGGCGTTGTCGATAGTACTGCTGCCTAGCTCAGCCGCATCACCACAATGCTCACAGATAAAGAACCGGGCGGCATGCCTCCCTTCTAGGTGGTTACAACCTACATAGGCGTTGAGCGATGCGATGCGGTGGATCAGTCCATGCTCTAGCAGAAAATCGAGTGCACGATAGATTGTCGGGGGTGCGGCCGACCACCCCTCTCTGCTGATCTGCTCTAGAAGAGTATAGGCGCCTACCGGACGGTGACTCTCCCAGACCAGCTCTAGTACTCGGTGGCGGGTTGCAGTGAGGCGCACTCCTTGCTTACGACAGCGTTTCTCGGCTGTAGTTAAGGCGGTGGTTATGCAGGCCTGGTGGTCGTGTTTTATAGAGGGAGTATTGATATGCCCTTTATTGTTACTCATCTTCTGCCTCCAAGCAGTTGACCAAAGAGTTACTGAGGTTATCTATAAGTTGGAAGTAGTGGTTGGGGCCTGCTCTGAGTGAGTTTCCAATCGGGTCTAGAGTGCCGCTACGGGTAGTAGTCCCATCTATTAGGTTGGCAACCAGTTTGGGTTGAAACTGGGGCTCACTGAATAGGCAGACTACGGCATTGCTAGTTATATGGCGGCGCAGTGTTGTAATTCTCTTGGCACCAGATGGGCGCTCTGGACTTATGGTTATAGAGCCCACCGCGTTGAGTTCAAACTCCTGCTCAAAGGCGTGGTAGGCGTCGTGAAATACGATATATGGACGGTTCTGAATCGGTTTGAGTCGCTCTGCAGTGCTTGCATGGAGCTGCTCTAGCTTTGTTATTAGAGTGGCGCTATTTTGGCTGTATAGATCTCTATGTGGAGGGTCGAGCAGAGATAGCCGTTGCGCAACCAGTTGGGTGATTTTTTTTGCATTGTGGGTGGATAGCCAGATGTGTGGGTCAGCGTAGTGGCTATGGTTGTGGCCACTATTGTCATCTCTTTGGCTCTCCCACAGGCCACCTTTGCGGCTGCTTAACCGCTGTATTCCAGGCGTCTCTAGCAGTGTGATAACTTCACTCTTGCTGTTTACTAGCTCTATGGCTCCTCTTAGATTTGACTCCATAGAGTCACCCACCCAAAAGATCAGATCTGCACTGTTTAGCAGGCGTATATCGGAGGGGCGCAGAGCAAAATTATGCGGCGACTGCGAGCCGGAGATAAGCAGCTTAGGTGGCTGCTCCACGCCCTGCATAACTGCGGCAACCAGAGAGTGAATCGGCTTTATTGTTACCACCACCCGTGGTGTTGCGGCATGGACGGCACCAGCTATGTTTACCCACAAGAGTAGTGGTAGCCAGTAGCGAAAGGTTAAAAATAGTCGATGCATATTATGTGGACTGTGTAATATTGATACTGTTGTAATGTTATATTATAACATATAACTGTGGTTCTGGTTTCAACCCAATAGTGGAGCTCAACTGCAGTACTGTTGTTGTCTGACAGAGGAAGATTCTGATTAATTTCTCTCCCCCGCTTGTGGTAGCTGAGAGGTCTCTGTACCCATGAGCCCGTAGCATACGACTGCC
>CBFDBF010000083.1:0-6900 GCA_965602975.1 uncultured Gammaproteobacteria bacterium
CTGTTCATGCGAGAGTATCGGCAGCTCCCACTACGCCAGATATCGCGGGATGATATGGGGTTCTGGCGGGAGGTGCAGCAGCGGGCAGATGCTCTATATCGTACCCGGCCAATGGTTGATGCCCCTGATGGGTGACTATTTTGACGGTCGGGGCATGGAGCTACTGGAGCTTAATGGCTTAGCGAGTTTTGATGCTCTTTGGGAGCTAGAGGCAGAGTGGTTTGAGCCACCGAATCGGGACCGTGGCGGTTGGAGTGGGGTTGCCAGGATCGAACTTAAAGGTAGCGATGGCACCATAGAGGTGTTGTTTCTGAAGCGACAGGAGAACCACACCCGTCGCACTCTACGCCACCCATTGGGGGAGCTAACATTAGGCGCAGAGATGCGAAATATTCTGGCATTAGATGCGGCTGGGGTACCCTCTCTGGATGCTGTTTTCTATGCCCAGCGCCGAGTTGATGGAAAACAGAGGGCGATTCTTGTAACCCGTGAACTGAGCGGTTTTGTGCCACTAGATCGACAGATGCAGCGGTGGCAGGAGGAGGGGTGGGCCAATAGCCTTGGTCAGCGGCGGGAGCTGATAAGGGTGGCGGCAGATGCATTGCGGCGGCTGCATGCTAGTCGGTTGGTGCACAATGCACTCTATCCCAAACACATCTTTGTGCGACTTTTAGAAAATGGGCGGCCTGAGATACGGTTGATTGATCTGGAGAAGATGCGCCGTGCCATATCTGTTGGTTATGCCGCCAGGCGTGATCTGGATAGCCTCAATCGTCGTACGGGGCTCTGGAGTCGAGGTGACAGGGTCCGTTTTCTCCAACAATACCTGGGGCAGAGTCCATTGAACTCTGCTGGTAGGGGGTTGTGGCGGCAGTTGGCCAAGAGTGGCAACAAGGTTGCTAAAAAACGTGAGCAACATGTCTGAAGAGATGAGCTATCAACTGGCTGATGGGCGTGAGTTGCGCTGTACCACTACGCTACGTCTACTACCGGGCAAGCGAGAAGCCTGCTTGGGAACGCTGGATGAAACCCCGGTATTTGCCAAGCTTTTTCTCGATCCTCAAAGAGGTCGCAGGCACTGGCAGCGGGAGTTAGATGGGATTAAGGCGCTGCAGCGGCACGGTATTCTCACTGCAGAGCTGCTCTATGCCGGAGTGGTGGGTGATGATATTCCGCTTATCCTATTAGCGCAGCTACCAGACCCGGTAACCCTCAAGTCAGCTTGGGATGAGGCGACTCCTGCCGCAGCACAGCAGCTACTGGAGGATATGACGGCTATTCTGGCTCAGCACCATGGGGCTGGCATCTGTCAGACTGACCTGCATCTGGATAACTTCGTCATCTCTGAAGGCCAGATCTATAGTCTGGATGGGGCGGGGATTAAGGTTGTGTCTGGCGAACTGGATAGGGAGCCGTCACTGGATAATTTGGCTCTATTTTTGGCGCAGCTGCCTATAGAGTGGGATGTGTTGATTGCAGAGCTGTTGCCACTCTATGCTGTAACGCGTGGCTGGCATAGTGCTATATCAGTAGAGGAGATGCATAGAAGGGTAGAACAGGCTCGACAGAGGCGGTGGAGAAAATTCAAGAATAAAATATATCGAGACTGTACCACCTTTCTCTGTAACAGATCGACTGGCAGAGTAGAGATAGTTGCTCGGCGCTATATGGAACCTGAGTTGGAGCTGCTGTTGCAAGATCTAGATAGCTCTCTTCAGGATGAGCTGCTGCTAAAGAGAGGTAATAGTTCTACCGTATGGAGGGCAGATATTGGCGGCTTGCCGTTGGTGGTTAAGCGATATAATGTTAAGGGTTTTTGGCATGGAGTAAAGCTTGGCTTGCGCCCTAGCAGGGCGTTTCGCTCTTGGAGGAGTGCCCATCGGTTGCTATTTTACGGTATCCCGACTCCAAGGCCGATAGCGGTATTGAAAACCGGACGGCGTGGGTTGAGTCCAACTGCCTATTTTGTCATGGAGCGTGTTGCCGGCATTGGGGCGCATAGCTGGTTTCTGGATGCGGCAATCACGATTGAGGAGAAGCGCACTATGGCGGCCAGGGTCGTCCATCTATTACAGCAGTTGCAGAGGCAGCGTATTAGCCACGGGGATCTTAAGGCGAGCAATATCCTGATTGTCGATGAGAGCGTAATGCTTATTGATCTAGACTCTATGCGCAGGCATGGTACAGAGATAGGCTTCAAGCGTGCATGGAAGAGCGATCTACGGCGGTTTATGGATAACTGGCAGGGTGCTCCAGAGGTAACTGAGCTATTCAGGCAAGCCCTTATTACTGTTCGCACCGGGTCTTAATTACTGGCAAAATAGATAGATGATAATTCTAGGTATATCCGGTGCGGTCAGCCACGACCCCTCGGCGGCACTGTTCATAGATGGTGAACTGGTTGCGGCCGCAGAGGTGGAGCGGTTTATCCGAGACAAACACGCCAAGGGGCGTTTTCCCTATGAGGCGACCAGCTTCTGTCTCGATTTTGCCGGAATCAGGCCGGAAGAGGTGGATATAGTCACCTTCCCCTACGCCGAGATTCCCATTACCAGTCCGGCGCGCTGGCACTATGCCAAGCGGCACTGGTATTCACCTGATAGATCTATCTTGGGTATCTTCAACGGTAATCGTCGCTTCCGTCGAAATATGCATCAGCTGGATAAGCTGATTTCGGATTTGAATATTGGTGGTGGTGAGGTAAAGGTGATTCCGGTGGAGCACCATCTGGCCCATGCTAGCAGCGCCTACCATCTAAGCGGTTATGACGGCAAGGTGGCCATCCTCGGTATAGATGGCAAAGGGGAGTACGCCACCACTTTTTTTGGATATGGCGAAAATGGGCGTATACACAAGATAAAAGAGTTTTATGATCCCGACTCACTTGGCGGGATGTATGGAGCCATGACCGAGTATCTAGGCTTTGAGATGCTGGATGGTGAGTTCAAGGTGATGGGGATGGCGCCATATGGCGATCCAAACCGGTTCGACTTCTCTAGGTTGATAGATTATGACAAGGAGTCATTTAGGATTAACACCAAACTGGTTAATGTGATCGGCCCTAGAAGATATAAAGACAAGAGTGGCAAGGGCTACTACTTTAGTCCGGAGCTGATCAATTGGCTGGGGCCGCAGCGCGAGGGGGATGCGATCGATGATCCATATATCGATTATGCCGCCTCTATCCAACAGTTGCTGGAGAGGGTCTCTCTGGGGCTGATTGACCACTATCTAGGTGATATTCTTAAACAGAGCGGTAAGATCTGTTTTGCCGGTGGTGTGGCGCTCAATGTAAAGCTGAACCAGCGCATTATCGCCCGGCCAGATGTTAAAGAGCTATTTGTACAGCCTGCCGCCTCTGATGCTGGTACCGCAATCGGTGCTGCCTCCTATGTTGCCAATGATCTGGGGGAGAAGATCCAGCCGATGCAGCACGCCTATCTTGGCCCCAGCTACAGCAATGAGCAGTGCATCCAGGCCTGCGAACAGCATGAGCGCAAGCCGCGATGGGAGCGTATCGAGAGCGTGCCCCAGCGGGCGGCACAGATCCTGGCGGATGGTAATCCGCTATCATGGTTTCAGGGGCGGATGGAGTTTGGTCCACGTGCCTTAGGTAATCGCTCTATCCTGGGAGCCCCCAATGTTGAGGGTATCGCCGAGCGGATCAATGAGCAGATAAAGTACCGGGAGCGGTGGCGTCCATTCTGTCCCAGTATCCTTGATCGGGTGGCGCCAGATATGCTGCAGACAGAGCACCCTTCTCCCTATATGACTTTCACCTTTGATGTGGCAGATGGCTGGGCAGAGCGGGTGCCGGAGGTGGTGCATGAAGATGGTACCGCCAGGGCACAGGTGGTGACCAGAGAGACAAACCCACGCTACTACGAGCTAATCGAAGAGCTGGAAAAACATACCGGCAGCGGGGTTGTACTGAATACATCCCTTAACCGCCGGGGTGAGCCGATGGTCTGCTCACCCACAGATGCCTTGAATATGTTCTATGGGTCAGATTTGGAGTATCTGATAATGGAGGATATTCTGGTGGTTAAAGATCCTTAGAGAGCCCTTGATTAATACCGTTTAGCCCCTCCCCCACAAGTGGGGAGGATGGCTCACTCAGATAGTGTTGTAGCAGTCTCACAACCCCTCCCCCACAAGTGGGGGAGGTGGGGAGGGGAGTCAAAACAGTGAGCTGCTCCCGCTCATAACCCATGCCTCCACTCCCTCGGCAAGGTTTCTGCTCTAGGCTCACGCCTCTCACCTATGTGACTGTTAATATATTTCCCTACTAGCTATATACCTGTGTGTTTCCCCCACAAACTGGAGAGGAGTTAATCTGGTATTTGTTAGCTTGCCTTTTCAAAAAGAACGAGTGTTTGCGGGTTTATAGAGAAGCCCCTAGGGGTGGTCTCGATTGGTTGTAAGCCGTGTTTGGCTGCATCAGCGATAAAGCTGCTGTAGTTAATAGGGTGTCCGGCGACTCTTTTGCCACGTATGCGTTTCCGCAGATAGCGCCAGCTCTCTTTTTTATAAAAACTTATGGCGACAAAGCGTCGACTTACACGCGCCAGTTCGGCAAGTGCCTTGGAGCGCACATTTTGATTTTCAATATGGTGGAATAGGCGCATACAAAAGGCTAAATCTATGCTGTTTGCAGGCATTGGTATTGCAGTGATATCACCTTGAATATGGAGGCTATTGTTGGTGTCATTATTGCGTTCTTTCAGTGCATGCAACATATTGGCATCGTAGTCCATATTGAATAGAGTGCCATTAGAGGAGAGTATTGAGGTGAAGCGACCATTGCCACTAGGAACATCCAGGATTACGCATGGTTTCTCTATGCGCTGCATAAGCTTTTCTGCAAATATACGTTCCATTCGGTCAAGTTTTTGCATTCTACGTGATCGGTTGAATCTATTGTCTATATAGTCCTCCGCTTGCTTCGGGCTACGGGTTGTTTGGAAGTTGTTTCGATGGGACATAAAGGGTCTGTTCTCAAGCTGCTATTTGTCTTCAAGCTATATATTCTACTGATTTATGTCGTAGAGGTACAATTGCCCCATACGTGGTTATGTTCCAAACAGTGTAATTCGGTCAAAATCCAGCTCTAAGCGCTTTTTGATGGAGAGCTTAGTGCCTTGTAGTGTGGATATGGCGGCCATAAATCTTCTCTTTGAGATGTCTATATTGGATGCTATATATAGCTTATCCAGCCACTGAGACTGCCAGCCTAGGGGGGCGTCGGCTGTTATGCCACGAAGGAAATGAGCTGTCTGGACTGCTAGCTGTAGAGGATCATTGGGGGTATGGAAACTACAATATTGCCAGTCTATAATGCTGTAGTTGGTATTGTCCTGGGTGAAGAAAATGTTGGCCGGACTAAGATCTATGTGGTTAACTCCTGTATGGAATAGCTCGGTCAGTACCGGAATGGCAAGATCTAGTTGATCTGCGCTGTTTTTGCAGAGCTCCTCTAACGAGGTGTGCGCAGTCAAGAAGCTCATAATGCATCCATTGATGCTTACTAAACCAAAACGCCTTGATTCAAAGTAGGCATAATACTCTGGGGTTTTAATTCCAAGTTGGCGTGCTTTTGCATTATTGTTGATTTCTGCAAGACCATATTTTTTGTATTTGAGCTTCTCTTTTATTCGGGTAAACGGGAATGATTTTACGACCAATGGTCCTTGGTTGGTGTCAACCAGGAGAATACAGCGTCTGGTATCTAGTTTGAGTATTTTGATGTTACTGTCTATGCGGTGGTTGTTGCATTGGGCTATAGAGTCGACAATTAGAGGGTCGATTATCAAGTCGGTATGCTCTTGGTTATACCACAGCTTTATGTTATTAGTGAGCTGGGTATGTTTAAGGTGTGATGGGTGAATCTGTATGCCCCTTAGGTTTTAAATTACATGTTGAATAATATTATAAACGATAAGTATAACCCATATATCACAACATTTATTGTGAGTCTGGCCTTCTCCTATTTGGCCATCAGTACAGATAATCTGCTTAACCATGATGCCGTGTATTTTATGAATTCCGCGAAGGTCTATTTGCGGGAGGGCATGGCAGCACTGTTTGATGTTTTTCCATGGCCGTTTTATGCGTGGTGTATAGCGGTTTTACATGAAATCTTGTGGTTTTCGCATATTGAACAGACAGCATATTTTATCGATGCTCTGTTTATTGCCACCACCTGCATTCTGTTTATAAAAATTTATTCAGAGATTACCTATAATAGAGGCTCTCTCTGGGTGGCGGCGATATTGGTGCTTACGCTTGTTGGTATTAACAAATATCGCGCTGATGTAATGAGAGATTTTGCGTACTGGTGTTTTTATCTTGCCGGTTTTTACTCACTGTTACGTTACTACAAGAGGCCTGGTTGGACGGCAGCTATAGGTTGGCAGCTGTTCACTATATTGGCCTTTATGTTGCGTATCGAAGGTGTCGTTATAATTCTGTTTGGCCCCCTGTCTCTGTTTTTAAAAAACGTGCCATTCAGGCAGCGCTTGGTGCAGGTTATTGCTCTATATGGGGTGTATATAGTAGGCCTTGTTATTGCTATAGCTGTAGTGTTTTTAACGGGCTTTATTGAACTTGATATTCAGGCAAGCAGGCTCCCTCAGTTATTGCAGTATGCTGATATCAGTATACTTGCAGAATCGTATGATGCCGCAGTTAGAAAGATTGGAGAGATCTATTGGTATGAAGGCGAACGTCTGGGAAAATATTATGGGGTATTGGCTTCGGTCTACGCGTTTACACTGTTGGCATATGTCTCTATTAAGGTTGTTGGTTGTTTGAGCTTTCCCTATTTTGTGGTTCTCTGTTTTGGTGCCGTTAAGAAAAAAATAGTCATCAATGAGTACAATAGAATCATTCTATATTTTA
>CBFDBF010000084.1:0-6899 GCA_965602975.1 uncultured Gammaproteobacteria bacterium
TCTCACGGGTTTGGTACCAGAGAGTGCCTAGATACTCATGTAGCGCCAGATGGCTGTCATTGAGTGCACCTATATATGGTAGCCAACTGCGCAGCTCACCCGACGGCTGGTTGGTTGGGCGGAAGGCGGTAGGTGCTGGCAGCGGGTTTATCCCCAAACGGTTGAAGGCACCGAGCGCGCGCGGCATATGCCAGGCGCTGGTTACCAGGATGATCTTTTTAATGTGGTTCTGATCTAATATCTTTTTAGTATTGACAACGTTTTCCCAAGTGGTGCGGCTCAGCCCCTCCAGTGCCAATATGTTCTCGACCCAGAACTCCTGTTTTAGCGCCTTCGCAGCCACCTCTGCCTCAGAGTGTTGACTTCCAACTGGGCTGCCACCGCTAATTATTACCGGCAGGTTGGTACGGTGATGGAGCCATGCGGTGTAACGGACCCGCTCCAGCATGGCCCTATCTATTGTGTCGTTCCCATATTCAGGGGCGTTCTGATATATGCCACCTCCCAGTACGACGATGGCATCTGCTGCATCTCTGCGGATTGAGTCAGAGTTGAGGGCAGAGTGTATCTGCAGCCCTTTCATTAGCTCTCCTGCAACATATGGCGTGCTTAATAGGTAGAGCGATACTATGGCGGATAGCAGTATGAATTTGCCCAAAATACGCCGGTAGAACAGCAGTCCCAGCAGTGCTGATAAGATCAATATTCCTGGTGGTAGTATTAGGCTTTTTATAATTTGTAGTAGGTCGTGTTCAATCACTATTTACTCCTTGCGCCTGGGTGGCAGCGTGGTAAGAGGAGCGTACCATAGGTGCACTGGCAACTGTACTAAACCCCATCTTCTCTCCTAGATATTTTAGCTGAGAAAACTCTGTTGGATGGACAAATCGCTGTACGGGCATATGGTCGCGGCTCGGCTGTAGATATTGACCCAGTGTTAGCATATTGCAGCCGTGGTCACGTAGCTCCTGCATTACCGTCTCCACCTCAGATAGTTCCTCCCCCAGACCCAACATCAGGCCAGATTTAGTGGGGATCTCCGGCTGTTGCTGTTTGCAGTGTTGGAGTAGCCGTAGCGACTGGCGGTAATCACCACCCGGTCGAACTTCACGATAGAGCCGCGGTACTGTCTCCAGGTTATGGTTGAAGATATCTGCCGGTGCGGTGGCTAGCTGTTGTAGCGCAAGCTCCTGTCTGCCTCTGAAATCTGGTACTAGGATCTCCACTTGACACTCTGGGTTATGCTCCCGTATGGCACGAATTGTGGCGGCATAGTGGCCAGCCCCACCATCGCGCAGGTCATCCCGATTTACCGAGGTGATAACTACAAAAGATAGCTCCATCTCTGCCACTGTAGTGGCCAGTCTCTCTGGTTCGGTTGCATCCAGTGGCTGCGGAGTGCCGTGGGCGACATCACAGAAGGGGCAGCGGCGGGTGCAGATGTCCCCCATAAGCATAAAGGTGGCAGTGCCGTGGTTAAAGCATTCACCCAGGTTGGGGCAGGCCGCCTCTTCACAGACTGTAGTGAGGCTGTTGTTCCGTAGCAGTTTGCGGATATGCTCTATCTCTTTGCCAGCAGTCGGGATGGCACGAATCCATTTAGGTTTACGCAGGATCTGTGTGCTCTGCTCTGTTTTTATTGGGATGCGGGCGAGTTTATCTGCCCCCCGCTGGTGGCTCTCTGGGGTGTGGCGTGATGGGGCGGTGTTGTGCTCTCTTTTCATTACACTGGATGGTAAGGGGTTGGTGGCTGCAGGTCTATAGTGGGTCTGTTTTTTTAGCTATCCTTTGGCTTTTTATAGTGGTTTTTGCCGGTTGTTTAAGATACGTATGCACTCCCACGCTGGAGCGTGGGAATGAGGTATTTTACTCCCCACCCTAACCCTCGGCAATTGCTCCTGCATTGCTCTAGCGCCTACTTCCTTGTAGGCGTCCCCACTAGTGGGGAGGGAATAGTGTGAAGTATCTCTACTGGCGGGGTGGAGTGGGGCGAGCTGTCTCTACTGAAGGATGGTGGATATGCACTGTGTCTCTGAGTTGGAGGGAGGTAATTATATCTTCCCCTCCCCCACTAGTGGGGGAGGTTGGGAGGGGGAGTCTAAATGGTCGGTTAGTATGACGGCCAGCTCTTCTCCTGCAGCAGTGGTGTCGAGTTGCAGGCCGAGATCTACCAGTTGGGTTACAGCTAAATCTCTATAGCCACAGGGGTTGATGTGGGAGAACGGCGTTAGATCCATATCTACGTTTAGGCTCATGCCATGCAGAGTGCAGCTGCGGCTTACCCGGAGGCCGACTGAGGCCAATTTGCACCCTTCAACATAGATACCGGGTGCCTTGGTACGACGCTCTGCTACGATCCCATATGGTCGGAGTAGGTCTATGACCGCCTGCTCCATAAGCTCTACCAGTTGGCGCACACCAAGGTGTGCACGGCGTAGATCAAACAGGAGATAGAGCAGCAGCTGGCCGGGGCCGTGGTAGGTCACTTGGCCACCACGATCGACTCGTTGGATGGGTATCTCTCCTGGAGTGAGGAGGTGCTCCCTCGAGGCGGAGCGACCCAAGGTGTAGATTGGAGGGTGCTCTAGTAGCCAGATCTCATCTGCCGTTTCGGAATCGCGCTCTGCGGTGAACTGCTGCATCTGTTGCCAGATTAATTGGTATGGCCGTTGCCCTAGGTGGCGTACGATTATGCTGTTGCTGCGCAGATACACCTCTATTTAAAGGCTCATCAGAACCTGTTTATGCTCACTTAACTCTTGGTAGATGGCATCTAACTGCTGTCGGCTGGTGGCCTCGATGGTGATGCTGACGGAGCTGTATTTCCCCTCTCTGCTGGGGCGGGTGGTGACTGCATCTTCATCTATCTCCGGGGCGTGGTGGCTGACGATCTCCTCTACGATAGCGGTGAACTCCGGGGTGGCTAGCCCCATCGCTTTTATGGTGAAGCTACAGGGGAACTGCATGATGCTCTCTTGCTGCTCGATGCCCTCATCTCCACCCTCTCTGATTCGCTCTCTCATCTCGCTGTATATGCCGGATAGCCGCTGGAATAGTGGCCCCGGTATGCCATCTCCTACCGGTCTGTCATTGAGGCTGGTCACCGGCATGATCTCTTTGGTTGAGCTGGTTAGCCAGATCTCGTCGGCACTCTCTAGCTCTAACTCATCGATCTCCCTCTCCTCACAGTTGATGTCACTGCTCTTGGCTAGCTCCAGAACCAGGTCACGGGTGATCCCAGGAAGTAGAAAACGGCTAGTTGGCGGGGTGATAAGGAGTCCGTCGGAGACGATAAATAGGTTGCTGGCCGAGCCTTCTGTCGCCATGCCGTCGCGAATCAGGATAGCCTCAGCTGCATCTTCATCTGCGGCCTGCTGTTTTAGCAGGACGTTGGCCAGTAGCGCGGTCGCCTTGATATTGCACTGGTGCCAGCGGATATCCTCTAACGAGACCGCTTTTATCCCTACTACCGCTTGTTGTGGATCGACTGCGGGGATGGGGGAGGCCATGGCCAGTACGGTTGGCTCTAAATCGTCTGGAATGGCGTGGTCACGGCCTGCTGCTGCCCCTCTGGTAACCTGTATATAGATAGATTGATCCCTGTCAGGGTGCTGCTCTAGTAGCTGTTCTAATATGCTGCGCCACTGCTGCAGCGGCAGCGGGTTCTCCATACGGATGGCTTGCAGGCTGCTCTCCAGTCTCTGTATGTGCTGCTCCAGCCGCAACAGATGTCCACCATATGCGGGGATTACTTCATAGACACTATCAGCGAATAAAAACCCACGATCCAGCACTGGAATCCGCGCCTCTTCCAGAGGCATGAACTGACCATTGAGGTAGATGTTGCGGGTTCTTTCACTCATCTCTATTCAAACCAGAGGAGTGTCGAGTCTAACGCCTGTCGCCACAGGTTGCCTGCAGCGACACTACTAAGAGCAACCAGAGGAGCTTCGGTAAATGGTTTGCCATCTAACGTAATCTCTACCCTGCCAAGTTCACTGCCCTGTTTGACCGGCGCACTGATCTTGCGATTAATGACCATTTTTGCCTGTAGTTTCTCATACTGGTTGCGCGGTATGGTGATAAATAGATCTCTCTCTAACCCTACCATCAGTTGCTCTTTTTCTCCTTTCCATACCCGCACTTTGCTTAGGGATTCACCGGCGCCGTAGAGGCGATGAGTCTCAAAGAAGCGAAAACCGTAATTGAGAAGTGATTTACTCTCTTTGGCGCGAGCACTCTCACTAGCGGTTCCCATGACAATAGAGGTGAGGCGCATATCGTTGCGCTTGGCCGATGCTACCAGGCAGTAGCCGGCGCTCTCTGTATGTCCGGTTTTCACCCCATCTACAGATTTGTCTTGCCACAGCAGTTTGTTACGGTTGTACTGCTGGATGTCGCCGAAGGTGAACTCTTTGATTGCATACCATTTGTAGAGCTCCGGGAATTCACGGATGGTGGCGGCGGTCAGCAGGGAGAGGTCATGCGCGGTAGTATAGTGGTCTGTATGTGGCAGGCCGGTACTGTTGATGAAATTGGTGCCCTGCATACCCAGCTGTGTAGCCTGGCTATTCATCATTCCAGCGAACACCTCTTCACTGCCAGCGATATGCTCGGCCAGGGCGACACTGGCATCATTGCCCGACTGGATCATCATCCCCTTGAGCAGATCCTCGATGGAGACCTGTTTTCCCACCTCGATAAACATGCGTGAGCCGGGGGTGCGCCAGGCCTTATTACTAATTGTCACCATGTCTGTAAGCTTTATGTTGCCCTGCTGCAGCTCTTGCAGCACGATGTAGGCGGTCATGATTTTGGTCAGACTAGCCGGCTCCAACCGCTGGTCAGAGTTCTGTTCTGCCAGCACCCTGCCACTGTGGTGGTCTATTAGTAGATAGCCGCTGGCCGCAATCTTGGGTGCAGCTGGAATTGGGGCGGCAGTCAGGTTTTGACTGATGATGAGTAGCGACAGCAATAGTATAGCTGCACTGGATTTTATCTTGACTGAAACTGACACGGCGATAAAAGCTCCTGTATATATTGGGGGCAGCATTTGCCCCTATTTTAACCTGAAATATATCGATTATTCGATAACCACATGGCTATTTTGAATGCCAAGGGAGGGTAGATGTTGGGATACCTCATCTACCTGTATTACCCCGGATAGGGGGCCAATCTGAACCTTGAACATACCATCAGCCTGTTGGATCCGTAGAGGACGATGCAGAGCACTATTTAGACGATAACTGAGTTGCTCGGCATTATTGCGGCTGGCGAAGGCCCCAACCTGGAGAAACAGGGCAGGTGCCCGATCTGCAATAGTTCTGATTGGACGCTGTGGTGTAGCTGGACGGCCTGGGTTGATTGCGGTCACCTCTACCAGGCCGGTGCCGTTTCCAAGGATGCCAAGTTTGGTGGCTGCGGCGTAGGATAGGTCGATCAGGCGGTTGCCGTGGAATGGCCCCCGGTCATTGACCTTTACTACGGCACTACGGCCATTACGCAGATTGGTCACCTGTACATAGGTTGGTAGCGGTAACTCCCGGTGTGCGGCGGTCATGGCGTACATATCATAGCGTTCACCGCTGGAGGTGCGTCTACCGTGAAACTTGGTGCCATACCAGGATGCGATCCCGCGTTCGGAGTAGTTGTGGCTGTTGGGCATCACATGGTAACGACGACCCCGTACGGTGTAGTGACGGGGGTTACCGCTGCGGCTGCGTGGTTCCACTTTAGGTACTGCATCGTGGATGTTGTTGGGATTGAGCCGGCGTGCAGGGGCGCTATCACCTGCGCTATACCCCCCTCCTCCAAATGGGCTGTATGAGGTGCAGCCGGTTAGTAGCAGGAGCAGTCCAAGTGGGGCGGCTATACGGAGCATGAAGCTTTTAATCATTGGTCTCGGCCCTGTTCTCTGTATTATGTTGTTGCAGAATTTGTTGGCTTAATTGATGTACCGCCATGGCGTAGAGGATACTATGGTTATAACGGGTTATTACATAAAAGTTGTGCATCCCCAACCAGTACTCATGCTCATCTGGAGTCGACTCCAGCTGGAGCAGGGAGGTCTGTAGCTCTGCCGGCAGGGGCTCACTGCTACTTATTCCAGCCGCTGATAGCTCGCCCATGGAGGCGTTTAGCTTGAGATCAAAATTGGTATAGAGCTGGTGCTTGTTGCCACTCACAGTGGCAGGAATGGCCCCCTTTTCACCCTTGCGCCAGCCCTGCTCGCGGAAATAGTTGGCAACGCTACCGATGGCATCGGCACGGCTCTCTATCAGGTCTCTACTGCCATCACCATCGAAGTCAACCGCATATGCACGATAGCTCTGGGGGATAAACTGGGGTAGCCCCATGGCTCCGGCGTAAGATCCAACCAGCTCATCTGCGGAGATTTTCTCCTCTCTGCTTAGGAGTAAAAACTCCTCTAGCTGTTGGCGAAAGAACTTGCTGCGCGGAGGGTAGCTGAAGGCTAGGGTGCTCAGGGCATCTAGTACCCTATAACGACCACGATGCCCGCCATAGCTGGATTCAACTCCGATGATGGCAACGATGATCTCTGGCGGCACACCGTACTTCTCCTCTGCCTGTTGCAGCAGTGCTGCATGCTCCTGCCAGAAACTGACCCCATCTGCAGTACGGGAGGCGGTGACGAAGATTGGGCGGTACTGGTGCCACGGCTTGGCTTCATAGGGGCGGCTGATGGCATCGATAATGCTTTGCTGGCGGCTGGCATCGGCCATAAGGGCAGATGTCTGTTGCTGGTCTAGTTGATGTTTTTCTGCCATCTCCTGGGCAAAATCCTCGGCCATACCCTTGAAGTCGGTTGGCATACCTACGCAGGAGGTTGTCACTACTGCCAGCAGGGTGGCGGTTACTGTAGACTTCACGGATCTAGG
>CBFDBF010000085.1:0-6881 GCA_965602975.1 uncultured Gammaproteobacteria bacterium
TGCTCCATTGTAGCGCCTGCAAGGAGGCCTTCTGGTTGGCCTCAGGGTGCTGTTTAAGTAGGATGACTACACTTCCGAGTAGCCTGTCTGCGGATAGTAGTGGTACCGCTATAAGGGTGGATTGATGTTGATCTTTAGCCGGTTTTATCAGGGAGTGTTTTGTTGCCGCAGAGCGTGTGGCTGCCGTCAACATCGCATCAGTTGCGGTACTATCCGCTGGCCAGGTATGGAGTTGCTCTTTGCTATCTGGCTCAGTTGGTGTCTCTACTATGATCGCGGAGAGGATACCTCCAATCAGTCGGGGTAGCTGTTCTAGCCAGATTTTTAATATGTTGTTTTGTGATGTTGGCATACACAATTAATAATAGACCCTTATTTAAGGTTTACACTGCTGTTGGTTGGTATCTTATAGGGTTATAATTCGATCTACAGGCACCTGGGTTGGTGCTGAAGCGGCAGATATTAGAGATCACATAATTACACTCCCCATTGATGCATAGCCGAAAATACTGGTATACTCTGCCGCTGTAGTAGTGCGGGCTCCCTCTGAGGCTTGAAAGTAACGCATTTATGGCGGTCGAGGGTGACACTGTAGTATGAGATAGAGAACCCCGGGATCGGGGTTTTTTTCTGGGAGTAGCTTTTAGGAAGTGGGCCGTTGGCCCATTTTTTTATTGTGGTGGAAGATGCGTAGTGCACCGGATAGATTGACTGAGCTGGTTCGACAAGTGGTCGAGCCTATGGGCTATGAGCTAGTCGGGGTTGAGTATGTTCGCGCTAGTGGGAGTACGCTGCGTGTCTATATCGACCAAGAGAGCGGCATTGTGGCGGATGATTGCGCTGCGGTCAGTCGGCAGCTTAGTGCGATGCTCGATGTGGAAGATCCGGTAAAGGAGAGTTATCAGCTTGAGGTCTCCTCTCCGGGGCTGGATAGGCCGCTATTTTACCCAGAGCATTTTACCCGTTTTGAGGGCAGAAGAGCGCGTCTTAAGATGGTGGATAAGATAGATGGACGATGGCGATTTGAAGGGACTCTGTGTGGTATTGATGAGAATGATGTGGTGTTGGAAATAGATGGCGAACGGTTTTATCTGCCGCTGGATCAGATTGATACAGCACGGTTAGTAGCTTAAGGGAAGTAACTAATGAATAAAGAGATTTTGTTGGTTGTTGATGTTGTCTCTAACGAGAAAGATGTTGAAAAAGAGGTCATTTTCGATGCGATCGAAGCTGCTCTGGCACTCTCTACCCGCAAAAAACATGGCGGAGATATCGACGTGCGAGTTGCGATCGATCGTGAAGATGGCAGCTACTCCAGCTTTCGCCGCTGGCAGGTGGTAGAGGAGCCGGGGGAAGAGGATGAGGGAGAGTTTCTGCCAGATAGCCAGATTCTGTTAGTTGACGCAGTTAAGGATAACCCGGATATAGAGCTGGGTGATTATATAGAGGAGTCGATGGACTCTATCGCCTTTGGTCGAATTGCTGCTCAGACCGCCAAGCAGGTGATCGTGCAGAAGGTGCGTGAGGCTGAGCGAGCCAAGGTGATTGAGGCCTATAAAGATCGTAAGGGTGAGCTGGTTACCGGTGTGGTTAAGCGGGTAGAGCGGGGTAATATAATCATTGATCTTGGAGGTAATGCTGAGGCCATAGTACAGCGTGAAGATGCGATCCCGCGTGAATCTGTGCGTACCGGTGATCGGATGCGTGGCTACCTTGATGATATTCGTCCAGATGTGCGCGGGCCGCAACTGTTTATCAGTCGTACTTGCCCTGAACTACTGACTGCGCTGTTTGAGCTTGAGGTGCCGGAGGTGGGAGAGGGGCTGGTTGAGATCCTTGGTGCGGCTAGAGACCCAGGTCTGCGTGCCAAGATTGCGGTCAAGACTAAAGATCAGCGGATAGATCCAGTTGGTGCCTGTGTGGGTATGCGTGGCTCCAGGGTGCAGGCGGTATCCAATGAGTTGAATGGTGAGCGGGTTGATATCATTCTGTGGGATGATAATCCGGCGCAGTTTGTGATCAATGCCATGTCGCCTGCCGAGGTGGTCTCCATCGTAGTGGATGAAGAGAGCAATAGTATGACGGTAGCGGTGGAGGAGGAGAATCTATCCCAGGCTATCGGCCGAGGTGGTCAGAATGTGCGGCTTGCTAGTGAGTTGACCGGCTGGGAGCTGAATGTCATGAATGAGACCGAGGCGACAGAGCGGAGTGAAACTGAGGCGCGAGGGATTGTTGAACAGTTTATGGAGAAGTTGGATGTAGATGAGGAGGTTGCAGTTATCTTGGTGCAGGAGGGCTTTTCTAGTCTAGATGAGGTGGCCTACGTCGAGATTGATGAGATGCTTCAGATTGAAGAGTTTGATGAGGATATGGTCGAAGAGTTGCGTGGTCGGGCGAGTGAGGTGTTGCTGACAACTGCCATTGCCAAAGAGGAGGCACTCTCCAATGCAGAGCCGGAAGAGGATCTTCTCAGTATGGATGGGATGGAGCGCAATCTGGCTTATGAGTTGGCACGTCGTGGTATCAAAAGCATGGAAGATCTAGCAGAGCAGTCGATTGACGAGTTGATGGAGATTGATGAGATGGATGAAGAGCGGGCTGGAGAGTTGATTATGACAGCGCGCGCCCCTTGGTTTGTGGATGAGGAGCAGGGGTAAGGTTTCCTGGGAGAGTTTTTTCTAATGAGTGATATCACAGTAAAACAGCTAGCTACAGATGTGGGCATTCCAGTGGATCGCCTGCTTTTACAGTTGGTTGAGGCAGGGCTAAAGAAAGATGGTGCAGATGATGTGGTTAGTGAGAAGGAGAAGGTTCAGCTGCTATCACATCTACGTAAGAGCCATGGTAAGAAGGGTAGCGGTTCTCGCAAAATCACTCTGAAACGCAAGAGTGTGAGCGAACTGCAACAGCCGACAGCAGTTGGGCGGACTACGGTTCGAGGAGCCGCCTCTCGTAGTAGTAAGACAGTTAGTGTCGAGGTGCGGCGTAAGCGTGTAGCTGTAAAGAAGAGATTGCCGGTAGATGAGCAGGAGAGGCTATTACAGGATGCAGCAGAGGCACAAAAGGCACTGGATGAGCAGGCAGAGCAGAAGCGTCTAGCGGCAGTAGAGGATGAGGCGCGGCGTGCAGCTGAGCAGGCTAGGCGGCAGGCTGAAGAGGATACCAAGAGCGGTCGAGCTGCGTCTAAAAAGCAGATAGATGAGGATAAGCTAAAGGAGGAGGAGAAAGAGAAGGAGCTTGAGCAGAAGGAGGCAGAACAGGCCATTAAAAAGACAGTACAGGCTGAGCTTGATGCAGAGGCGCAGCGTGTGACTGAGGAGAAGAGCGGTAAAAAGGCGGCGCATCGCAAGGATGATAAGGAGAAGAAGCCAGCACCCAATCGTGGTCGCACCGAGCTACATGTGGCCAAAGATAAGCGGGGCAGGCGTAGGAGTAAACCGGCCAAGAAACGGCGTGTATCCTCCGGACAGGCGGATGCACAGCATGCATTTGTACGACCTACCGAGCCGGTAGTGCATGAGGTTGAGGTTCCAGAGTCGATTACTGCAGCTGATTTGGCACAGAGAATGTCGATCAAGGCGGCTGAAGTAGTTAAAGAGCTGATGAAGCTCGGCATGATGGTGACCATCAATCAGAGCCTGGATCGGGATACCGCTACTCTGGTAGTGGAAGAGCTAGGACACAAGGCAGTGATGCAGCAGGATGATGATGTAGAGGCAGAGCTGATAAGCGCCATTGAAGAGGATGAGGGCGAGAAGGAGTCCCGTGCTCCAGTGGTAACCATTATGGGGCATGTAGATCACGGTAAGACCTCACTACTGGATTATATTAGAACCACTAGGGTTGCTGCGGGAGAGGCGGGTGGTATTACTCAGCACATCGGTGCTTATCATGTAGAGACCAAGAAGGGGATAATCTCATTTCTTGACACTCCGGGTCATGCCGCCTTCTCGGCGATGCGTGCACGCGGAGCGCAGGTAACAGATATAGTAATTCTGGTGGTGGCCGCCGATGATGGGGTTAAGCCACAAACCATCGAGGCTATTCAGCACGCCAAGGCCTCTGAGGTTCCGCTGATAGTCGCAATCAATAAGATAGACAAACCTGATGCACAGATAGATAAGGTGCTACAGGAGCTATCTCAGCATGAAGTGATGGCTGAAGACTGGGGTGGTGAGACCATAGTTACCAAAGTTTCGGCGCATACTGGAGAGGGGGTCGATGATCTGCTAGATGCGATCCTGCTACAGGCAGAGGTATTGGAGTTGTCGGCTGTAGTTGATGTTCCGGCACGTGGAATTGTAGTGGAGTCTAGCCTTGATAAGGGGCGTGGCCCAGTGGCCACCATTCTGGTGCAATCGGGGACTCTAAAGCAGGGAGATATGTTGGTTAGCGGGCAAGAGTTTGGCCGAGTCAGAGCGCTATTAGATGAGAATAGGCAGCAGATAAAATCTGCTGGGCCATCGATACCGGTAGAGGTGTTGGGGTTATCAGGTGTACCTAATGCAGGGGATGACGTATTGGTTGTTTCTAGTGAGCGTAAGGCGCGTGAGTTGGCCGAACTGCGGCAGGAGAAGAGTCGGAGTAGCCGTATGGCGGCGCAGAAGGTGGCCAAGCTGGATGAGTTCTTCTCCCAGATGGAGAGTGGGGATGTCAATTATGTCAATCTCATAATAAAGGCAGATGTACAGGGTAGTGTAGAGGCGCTGCGAGAGTCGCTGCTTAAGATCACCACCGATGAGGTGAAGGTGAAGGTGGTGGCAGCTGGTGTTGGTGGAATTAACGAGTCAGACGTGAATCTGGCTCTCACATCAGGAGCCTTTATTATCGGCTTTAATGTGCGTGCTGATGCCTCCGCGCGGCGTACGGTGGAGGAGCATGGGGTAGACATGCGCTATTACAGCATCATCTATGAGGTTATAGATGATGTGAAAAAGGCGATCTCCGGTCTGCTTACACCTGAAGTGCGTGAGGAGATTATTGGGTTGGCCGAGGTGCGGGATGTATTTCGTTCATCTAGATTGGGGGCTATTGCGGGCTGCATGGTAGTAGAGGGGACGGTTAGGCGTAATAGCCCGATCCGGGTGCTGCGTGACAGCGTGGTGGTTTACGAAGGTGAGCTAGAGTCTCTGCGTCGCCATAAGGATGATGTTAGTGAGGTTAAATCTGGCACCGAGTGTGGTATCGGAGTGAAGAACTACAATGATGTTAAGCCGGGTGATCAGATTGAGGTGTTTGAGCGTACCGAAGTGGCACGTGAAATCTAGGGAATAGCTCTGATGGCCAGAGAATTTAGTAGAACCGATCGAGTCGGCTCACAGCTACAGCGTGAGTTGGCGCAGTTGATCCGGGATGAGATGGATGATCCACGTCTCGGCATGATAACTGTGCAAGCGGTGAATGTGGTGCGGGATTTTTCACACGCCACAGTCTATTTCACCATTATTGGTGGGCAGTTTGATGAGCGTGAGACCGGCAAGCTATTAAATGAGGCGGCTCCATTCCTGCGGTATAAGCTTGGCCATAGAGTCAATATTCGTACTCTACCCCAGCTCCATTTTGTTTATGATGAGTCAGTAGAAGATGGTGCTAGACTCTCCGCTCTGATTGATGAGGCGGTTAAATTAGACAGGAAACAGAACAGATAATGGGTAGACGGCGTAGAAGTGGGCGTAATGTGTGCGGCATTCTGTTGCTGGACAAGCCGAGTGGTATCACCTCCAATGATGCTTTGCAGCAGGTAAAGCGGCTCTACAAGGCGCAAAAGGCTGGGCATACAGGAAGTCTTGATCCGTTGGCAAACGGACTGCTACCAATCTGTTTTGGTGCTGCCACTAAGATTTCAGCTTTCTTGCTGGATGCAGATAAAAGGTATTGGATACGAGTTAAACTAGGGGAGACCACTAGCACCGCAGATGCTGAGGGTGAACTGTTAGAGAGTCGCTCAGTGGATGGTATTAGTGAAGACGCAGTGCGGCAGGTGGTGGCCAAGTTTCAGGGTGATATTCAACAGATTCCACCGATGTATTCGGCGCTGAAACATAAGGGTGAACGCCTCTATAAACTAGCGCGTGAGGGTATAGAGGTAGAGCGTGAACCACGTAGTATCACCATTAATAGTATTGAGATGACCAGTTTTGAGTTGCCGGAGTTTGAGCTGAAGGTGCACTGCTCAAAAGGCACCTATGTCCGCACCTTGGCAGAGGATATAGGAGAGCTGCTGGGGTGTGGTGCCCATGTTACCGCTCTGCGACGTACTAATGTCGGCCCTTATATGGCGGATGAGATGGTGGATATGGAGACCCTGGAGCAGAAGATAGAGGATGGTTTTGCCACGGCAGACAGTTTGTTGCTGTCTATAGATAGTGCCTTGGGGCAGTGGCCAGAGGTTAAATTGTCACCAGATAGTAGTTTCTATATACGTCAGGGGCAGCCGGTTCTGGTACCGAATGCACCGGTGGATGGCTGGGTACGGATATATGATGCGGATGGTTTTATTGGCGTTGGTGAGATCATGGATGATGGTCGAGTGGCACCACGGCGTCTAATGTAGATGTTATAGAGGCTCTGATTAAATCCATCCATGGCTTTATCAGAGCACGTAAATGGAAAATGCGATTTCCCATTTCCTTCATTTTCAATGGCTTATAGCCATAGAAAATAGCAGCACATCCGTGTGCTGTGGGAACCAGTGAACAGATCACAGGTTCCTTATTGGGCATAAGTTTGATTGGTTTGGCTAAACCATTCATAATTGCCCGCCTAATACAGATTAGTACACTATGGCGCACTACCCTGAACCCATTGTTGGGGAGTGTTTCTTTCATTTTAAGCAAAAGACAATGAGGAGTTAAGAGAAGATGTCTATTACAACTGAACAG
>CBFDBF010000086.1:0-6843 GCA_965602975.1 uncultured Gammaproteobacteria bacterium
ATCGCAGAGTCAAAGTAGCTGCCGAAAGCGCGTGCCACCCCGGCTGGGGTGGTGATCGCCCTGGATCGACAGGAGCGTGGCAGTGGCGCACAATCTGCCATCCAGGAGGTAGAGAGAGACTACGCCATGCCGGTAGCGGCCATAGTGCAGCTAAATGACCTCATCGGCTACCTCGCAACCCAGCCTGATAGAGCAGACACACTGCACACTATCAATAAATATCGCTCACAATATGGGATTTGATCGTATATTATGAAAAGTATGAAAACTATCCTGACTCTCGCCTGCTGCGCCATCGGCATATCCCTGCTCACCCCAACTGCTGAGGCGGGCAAGACCTACCGCTGGGTAGATGATGACGGTACGGTGCACTACACCGATAAACTCCCTGCCAGCGAGGTGAAACAGGCTCGCTCGCAACTCAACGAACATGGGATTGCGGTGGGTCATGTGGAGGCAGCCAAAACCCCGGAAGAGCGTGCCAAAGCGGCAGAGATTGCGCGGCTGCGTGCCGAGAAGGAGCAGTTAATAGCAAAGCAAAAAGAGGAAGATCAAGTACTACTAAACACCTTTCATAGCGAAGATGACATCATCATGGCGATGAATGGCAAACTCACCTCTCTCGATGTGATAATCCAGATCGACCACAGCAATACAAAAAATGCCAAACTCAAGCTCTCTGAGCTACAGAGCCTGGCCGCCAACCAGGAGCGCCAAGGCAAAAAGGTCTCTGTAAAACTACGTGCAGAGATCAAAGGTGCCCAACAGCGGCTAGATAACATCTACCAAAACATCCTCCAGCGAGAGCAGGAGAAAAAAGATCTGCGTAAAACTGGCCTGGCCGATCTAAAACGGTTTCGTAGTCTAAAAAAGCTGGATGAATCTGCTCAACCCAAAGTGGAGATAGCTAAATACAAGGCATCGCTGCTAGAGACGGTTGTGACCTGCAGTGACAAGAGCAGCTGTAGTGCGCTCTGGGCAAAGGCTGAGAAATATCTGCAACAGCACGCCACCACCCCCATGGATATACTAGGCAGCCAGGTAATGATGAGCAGGCCACCGCGAAAGGATGACGATGTCAGCATCACTATCTCCCAAATCCAGCGGCCAGATGAAGATGAGACCCTGATATTTTTAGACCTGCAGTGTAGACCCTCATCGCAGGGACATGAGTTCTGTGCTGGTGAGAAGGTTACAGCAATCCGCTCAGGTTTTCGTAGCACACTAGAGGGTGGTACCGCAGCAAAAGAGCGCGTAACAAAAGATAAGCCAGAGCAGTCAGACTAAAACCCAGCCTACAATCAATCTGCGCGGATAAGAGTCCCCACACCCTCATCGGTAAACAGCTCCAGCAGTACCGCATGCTTCACTCGGCCGTCTATAATATGGGATGCAGTAACTCCGGCCTGTACCGCCTCCAGGGCGCACCTGATCTTGGGCAACATGCCGCCATGAATAGTGCCATCGGCTACTAACTCATCTACCTGTTGAGTGGAGAGGCCGGTCAACAACTCACCATCACGATCCAGTAGCCCCGGCGTATTGGTCAGCAGAATCAGCTTCTCTGCCTGTAGCACCTCGGCCATTCTGCCCGCAACCAGATCGGCATTTATATTATAGGAGCAGCCATCATGGCCAATACCGATCGGGGCGATCACCGGTACAAAGCCACCTTGAGTCATCATATTGACCACGCTGGCATCAATGCTCTCCACCTCACCCACATGGCCTATATCTATAATCTCCGGTGCCTCCAGTTCTGGGGCATCGCTGCGTAGCTGCATCTTACGCGCCCGAATCAACCCGCCATCTTTACCAGTCAACCCGACTGCACCGCCACCATGCTGATTAATCAGGTTGACGATCTCTTTATTAACCAGCCCACCAAGCACCATCTCCACCACATCCATGGTCTCACTATCAGTGACCCGCATCCCCTGAACAAATTCACTACTCTTACCCAGCCGCGCCAGTAGATCACCGATCTGTGGCCCTCCACCATGTACCACCACCGGGTTGATGCCGACCAGATTCATCAGCACAATGTCCCGAGCAAAGCTGCTCTTTAGCCCCTCATCCACCATGGCGTTGCCACCATATTTAATGACCACTGTCTTACCCTTAAACCGTTTGATATAGGGTAGCGCCTCAGAGAGGACATGAGCCACATTGTGGGCCGCTTCTGGTGACAGACTCATAATCTATATTTCCGCTTAAAATGGCAGCTTCAAATTGGCATCAATAGCCAGCAGCCGCTCCCGAAACAGCTGCTGAATCTTCTGTAGCTCCGCCTCGCTCTCCGCCTCAAACCGAAACACTACCGACGGGGTAGTATTGGAGGGTCGTACCAGCCCCCAGCCATGCTCAAATTCGGCCCGTATCCCATCTATGGTGATCAACTTGGCACCGGGAATCCCACCCTCTGCACGCAGCTTCTGCAAAAGAGAAAATTTGGCATCATCGGCCACCGGCATATTCAGCTCTGGCGTACTTGGACTCTCTGGAATCTCAGCAAACACCTCGGCTGAGCTACGCGCATCGATCGAGAGTATCTCCAGCAGACGGGCAGCAGCGTAAACGCCATCATCAAATCCGTACCAACGCTCCTGGAAGAAGATATGGCCACTCATCTCACCCGCCAACATAGCGCCACTCTCTTTCAATTTAGCCTTAACCAGTGAGTGTCCGGTCTTCCACATCAGCGGACGACCACCACTACCAAGGATGGCGGCAGCCAGATGGCGAGTGGATTTTACATCGTAGATTATATCCACCCCCGGCTGACGTGAGAGGACATCAGCCGCCAGCAGAATGAGCAGCCGATCTGGCCAGATTATCTTACCGGAAGAGTCGACCACCCCCAGACGATCACCATCACCATCAAAGGCAACACCTACATCGGCCCGCTCTGACTTCACCGCAGCGATCAAATCCTGCAGGTTCTCCGGCTTGCCCGGATCGGGATGGTGGTTAGGGAAGTTTCCATTGACCTCGCAGAACAGCTCCACCACCTCACACCCCATCGCCTTCAATAGAGCTGGCGCCAGCACCCCAGCCACCCCGTTACCACAATCCACCACCACCTTCAGTGGTTTGCTCAGCTGGACATCCTCGCTGATCCGTCCCATATAGTCTGGTACCAGATCCTGCTCTTGGCGACGCCCCCTCCCCTTTGAAAAATCACCGCTCTCAATCCTTTTGCGCAACCCTTGGATTTCATCTCCAGAGAGCGCCTTACCATTGATAACTATCTTAAAGCCGTTGTAGTCTGCCGGATTGTGACTACCTGTCACCATCACCCCACTATCACTCCCCAGGAAGTGGGTGGCAAAGTAGAGTACCGGGGTCGGTACCACCCCAATATCCACCACATCGCGGCCACTGGCCATCAGCCCCCGACACAGCTCAGAGGCAATATCCGGACTGGAGATACGTCCATCACGAGCGATGATTATGCTCTGTTCGCCCTGCGCACCAGCCTCGCTACCGATCGCCATACCAAGATTAAACACCAGCTCTGGGCTCAACTCACTGCCAGCTACCCCCCGTATGTCGTAAGCACGAAAGATACTGGTCGGTATGTTTTTCATGGCTGTAGACGGTTTCGACACAGCGGGGGCAACGGCCGAAATCTCTGTAACAGTAACCTGCTCTTCAGTAGGGGCACTCTCCACCGCAGCCTGCCGCCCCGGAGCTTTCTTGACGGCATGAGCCAGATCAAACAGCTTGTCCATAGTGGGCTGTAATTCCAGCAACTGACTCTGCTCCCTCTTAACCGGCGGCTGCCCCTGTAAACCTCGCTCCGCCATCTTTACTATGGTGACATGATCCGCCTGCAACATCCCCTTGAGGCGACGCATCTGCAGCAACATAAGCAGCCCAACCAGCAGTAGTCCTAGCATAGGAATAATCAACATAGTAGGGCTTAGATCTGGTAGCAGTCCCACCTTGGGTGGCTGAAACACCACCTGCCAGATAGAGCCGACAACCGGAAAACTGCCACTGCCATGCCCCTTGATATGTCCACCCTCGTCATTAGCCGCCAACAAAACAGCCACCCCAGCGGCTAACTGCCGTAGCTCCACCTGCGCATTACGCCGATCAACAGCCTGCATCGACTGCTCTAACATGGTCAGCGGTAGGATCAGATGGATAATACCCAACACCCGCCCACTATCTGCCTCTTTGACCGGCACAGCCATGGCAATATGGGAACGTCCCTCTTTCAGCTGATGCACCTCGGCCAGAGAGATATCTCCACTCCGCCCCACTGCACGCAGCATGGCGAGTGAGGCAAAGCTCAACTGCCGCTCACTCTCTCCCTCCAGACTATCCCAATCTGGCGGCAGCAGATGCACCCTGGAGGCCTGCGGAATCTTCCCGGCTAATACCTCCTCCTGTGCCAGCAATACCCCCCTGCTGCCACTCCGCAGAACCTCTGCCAACTCTGGATCTACCGCTAATTGCTGTAACAGCGCCTGATAGAGCTGTACCCGCCCAGAGAGGCTATGAGCTACCCCCTCTGCACTCGCCCGCACCTCACGACTCGACAGCTCTGTCTCACTGATGTCCTGTAGAAAATAGAGTGCCGTGCCAAATAACAGGACAGCTATAGTGACGATCGTCAGGCTATTACGCACAAAACCGCTAATACTACCTCTACCTCCAGTAGATATATCCCCCAGCATAGTTTTAAGACCTTCACCCTTATCTGCCATAATGTTCTCCTTACTACACTAGTGCCGTCCGGAGTGGCCAAAACCACCGGCACCCCTCTCACTAACAGCAAACTCCTCTACCAGCTCAAAACTGGCGTGCACCACCGGCACAATCACCAGCTGCGCAATCCGCTCACCCACCGCAATCCGGAAAACCCGGTCCCCCCGATTCCAGCAGGAGACAAAGAGCTGACCCTGATAATCGGAGTCTATCAGACCCACCAGATTACCCAGCACGATCCCATGTTTATGCCCCAGACCAGAGCGCGGCAGGATGATCGCTGCCAGTGCAGGATCGGCCACATGGATCGCCATCCCGGTCGGGATAAGTTCAGTCGCCCCTGGAGCTAGATCGAGCGGCTCCTCCAGCAGGGCACGCAGATCCATTCCGGCAGAGCCGGTCGTAGCGTAGTCGGGTAGAGGAAACTCCGCACCCAACCGGGAATCCAAAATCTTTAGTTCAATCTTCTGCATGGTATCTCTCTGCAATCAGATCGACCAATGATACCGCTAGCGCCCCCTTGGAGGCCAGCGGCAGTTCCCGACTCCCCTCATCCCACAGCACTGTCAAGGCATTATCATCTCGCTCAAACCCGCCCTCGGCCGCGGCTACCAGGTTAGCGGCTATCATATCGATCCCCTTGGCCTGCCGCTTCGCCTCCGCATGCTCTACCAGACTCTCTGTCTCAGCGGCAAACCCGACACTAAACGGCGGCCTGGAGCGAGCCGCCACTGCTGCCAAAATATCGGGGTTACGGGTCAACTCTACGCTCATCTCCGGCTCACTCTTTTTGATCTTCTGCTCTGCCGCATCCACCGGACGATAGTCAGCAACGGCGGCACAGGCGACAAATATATCGCACCTATCCACCTGTGACAGCACCGCCTGCTCCATCTCCAGCGCTGTCTCTACCCCCACCATCTCCACTCCAACGGGTGCATCCAGAGAGACCGGGCCTGTGACCAGTACCACCTCTGCACCAGCGGCTCTAAAGGCGGTTGCCAGCGCATAACCCATCTTGCCAGAACTGCGGTTACTGATAAAACGGACTGGATCGAGTGGCTCCCGAGTAGGGCCTGCCGTCAACAGCACCCGCTGACCCTTAAGTGGACCAGCGGTCAACAGATCTCGACTACGGGAGCATATCTCCTCCGGCTCCAGCATACGACCGGGGCCAACCTCACCACAGGCCTGATCACCTTCAGCCGGCCCCCACAGCTGTACCCCCCGCTGCCGCAGTGTCTGCACATTCTCCTGCGTGGCCGCATCGGACCACATCAACCGATTCATTGCCGGAGCAATCACCACAGGAGCCTGTGTGGCGAGACAGATCGTAGTCAGCAGATCATCCGCCATGCCGACACTCAAGCGCGCAATCAGATCAGCACTGGCGGGTGCCACCACTACCATATCGGCCCAGCGCGCCAACGTAATGTGTCCCATGGCCGCCTCATGCACCGAGTGAAACAGCTCCTGTCGCACCTCCCGCCCAGAGAGTGCCTGTAGCGTCAACGGAGTTATAAACTCCGTGGCTGCTGCTGTCATCACTACCTGCACCTCAGCCCCACCACTACGCAACAGACGCACCAGCTCAGCCGCCTTATAGGCAGCGATACTACCGCTTACCCCCAACAGAATATGTTTGCCTTGCATCGCTCAATATCATCTATACAGGTTATTAGGTAGGTACAGACTAACCGAATGACGGGCTGAGGCAAAGTGGCTGGTATCTCTCTTAATTAACTCCCCACCCCAACCCTCCCCACCGGTGGGGAGGGGGCACCTATCCATAACATCACCACTATAGCCACCTAGGAGCACCCCGATTGCCCCTCCCCCACAAGTGGGGGACGCCTACAAGGACGTAGGTGCTAGGGCAATGCAGGAGCAATTGCCGAAGCTAGGAGGGGGAGTCCAAAAACAGACTGGCACTTAACCAGCAAACTGTTCTATGCTTATATTCAAGGGCACCTCTATTAATTCTGTTTTAGTATAGATGTGCTTGAGAAGTTCAAGAACAAGACGAAGATCGCAGCAAATAGCTGGCTATTTGCCAGGTTTTCAACAAAGTTATTGGGCTTCTCAAGTGCATGGATGCCAAACATGAATTGATAGAGGTGCCCT